>CAZZCH010000118.1:0-7767 GCA_964652895.1 uncultured Eubacteriales bacterium | reverse complement strand
GCTCCGAGATGACTTCGACGACCGAGCTCCTCGAATGCTCCGACAAGTCCGCCCCTGCCGGAAATTATGACATCCCGGCGGGCTACAAGAAGGTCAAAGACATGGGCGAATAGGCTGGTCCGGACCTAGGCCGCTGTGGCCTTGACCCGTTCCTCCTGCGACATCGCCGCCAGCTTTTTGACTTCGTTCGCGTCGAGGCCGAGGCCCTTGGCGACGCGCTCGCCGTATTCGGCATCGGCCTTATAAAAGAGGGCCGTCTGCCGCAGCTGGATGCGCTTCTTCGCCCCCTTGAGATGGCCGACGATGTTGGCGACGAGGTGTTCGCGGTCCGTGTCATTCATGGCCTTCCTGTACAAGGCCCCGACCTGCACGAAGTCGACGTCGCCGAGCGTGTAGGCGTGCCGGGCCGCCATTCCCGCCAGGTCAATGGCCGGGAAGACGAAGCCGGGGTCCGGAGCCGGGCCGCCGAAGCTGTTCGGCCAGTAATTGGGCCCGCCGCCTCCGTTCCCGTCGAAGCGCATGGCGCCGTCCCGCTGGTAGTTCGCCGCGGGCGCCGCCTTGGGGGAGTTGACCGGAAGAAGGTGGTAGTTGGCCCCAAGCCGGTGCAGGTGGGTGTCGTGGTAGCTGAACAGACGCCCCTGGAGCATCTTGTCCGGCGACGGCCCGATGCCCGGGACGAAGTTGCTGGGGTTGAAGGCCGCCTGTTCGACCTCGGCGAAGTAGTTCTCCGGGTTGCGGTCGAGGACCATGCGGCCGATCTCGACCGGCGGGAAGTCGGCGTGCGGCCAGACCTTGGTGACGTCGAACGGGTCGAAGCGGTAGTCCTTGGCCTGCTCCGGGCTCATGATCTGGACTTCGACGCGCCAGGCCGGGTGTTCGCCGCGGGCGATCGCCTGGTTGAGGTCGCGGGTGGCGACGTCGGGGTCGATGCCCCGCATCCGTTCCGCCTCCGGCCCGTCGAAGTTCTGGATCCCCTGGAGCGTCTTGAAGTGGTACTTGATCCAGGAGTGTTCGCCCTTGGCGTTGTACCACATGTAAGTGTGGCTGCCGTAGCCGTTCATGTTGCGGAAGGACCGGGGCGTGCCGCGGTCGGAGAAGAGGACCGTGACCTGGTGGAGCGACTCGGGGGTCAGGGACAGGAAATCCCAGAACATATCCGGGTCCTTGAGGTTCGAGGCCGGGTTGCGCTTCTGGGTGTGGATGAAATCGGGGAATTTCAGCGGGTCGCGGATGAAGAAGACGGGCGTGTTGTTCCCGACCATGTCGTAGTTGCCCTCTTCGGTGTAGAACGGGACGGCGAAGCCGCGGGGGTCGCGCTCCGAGTCGGCCGAGCCCCTCTCGCCGCCGACGGTGGAGAAGCGGACGACGACCTCGGTCTTCTGGCCCACCTTCGACAGGAATTTCGCCCGCGTGTACTTGGTGACGTCGCGGTTGACCTCGAAGTAGCCATGCGCGCCGGCGCCCTTGGCGTGGACGACGCGCTCCGGGATCCGTTCGCGGTCGAAGTGGGAGAGCTTATCGATGAGGTGCACGTCCTGGACGAGAACCGGGCCCTTGGGGCCGGCCGTCATCGAGTTCAGGTCGTTGTCGACGGGCGTCCCGAAGCCCGTCGTCAAGGTTTTTTTGGTTTCGGCCATGTCAATCCCTCCTTTTGAGTTTAGATTTTATGCGACGGGACCGGGTCCCGTTCGTCGGCTTGGTTTTCTTGCCGTTCGCGCAGGCCGCGCAGATCCCCCGGACCTCGACGTGGGCGGATTCGGCGTGTCCAAACGCCCGGGCCGCCGCCGGGACCTTCAGGGAGTCGAGGTTCGGGTCGGTGAAGTCGCGGGTCAGGCCGCACCTTATGCAAACAAAGTGATGGTGGGGTGCGGTGTTGGCGTCGAAACGGGCCCGGTCGGGGAGTGGCCGCAGTGTCGACACCAGCCCCAATTCCCGGAAAAGATCCAATGTCCGGTAGACGGTGTCGAGGGACACGCCGGGCATTTTCCTGCGGACGTTGCGATAGATCGTTTCGAGAGTGGGATGGTCGTCCGTCCGGGCCGTCTCCCGGTAGATCTCGAGGCGCTGCGGGGTTATCTTCACCCCGGCCCTCCGGATCATGGCTCCGAAGTGTCCGAGCATCTTTTTAAGTTCGGTCGGAGTGCGTGTCATCGGGCGATATCTTCAAATGAGAATAATTCTTAATTAAGAATATATAATTAATAGGACTTCTTGTCAAGCCCTTTTTGGCTTGAACACGGTTTCGGCCTTCTGCTCCTTCAGCCGGAATTCCCAGACGCACCAGGCCTCGTCGGGCTTCGGGTCGGGAGGGCACGAAAGACACGTTGTTTCGATCCGCTCGTCGATCGTCCGGGCGAAGCCGGAGTATTCGACGATGCCGACGGATTTGCAGGGGAAGTCGGGCAGGCCCTGCCGTCTCCGGGCTTCCTGCACGCGGCAGGCCGTCATCCGAAAAACGCAGTGAGTCGCGCTCTGCTCGACGACCGCCTGCTCGTTGACCCGGGCGTAGAGCCGGTAGCCGAGGGCCCGGACCAGGGCCGCGATCCCGCCGCCCGGCTCCATTCCCAGGCGCTTCATGATCCGCTTGGCCTCGATGACGGTGAAGCCCCTCCAGGCCTCCCTGTCCAGGTCCATAGCCGCTTCCATCCCGTAGCGCTCTTCGGCGGCCCTGAACCAGAGCCCGTCGTGGGCCAGCCAGTTGAGAGCCCCGTCCCGGAGCAGGCCGATAAGTTCTTCCTTGGAGAGATCCTTCAAGTCTTCCATCGATTTGATCCCTTCGACTAGACGCCGTCGCCGGAGTACTTCGTCAGGAGTTTTTTGCGGAGGTCCCGGTAGAGCTCGACCAGCTTCTCCATGCGCGAAACGGTCAGGTCGGTCAGGTATCTCGCCGCGGTGGCGGGGTCCTTTTTCAAGAGATCGGCGGCCTTGGCGTCCACGGCCGCCTGTTCGGTGAAGAAGCCGCTCTCGACCGGGTCCCGGGCGGCCCGCAAGTCCTTGACCGCCGGCTGCCAGCGCAGGAGCATCAACTTCTCGACGAAATCCACGGCCCAGCGGGCCGAGTCCTCGCTGAATTCGCGGTAGTCGTAGGTTTTATAGAGCGGCGAGACGTCCGTGACGCCGGCGTAGACCGGGACGTAGGGGCTGACGAAGGGGTTGTCGACGTAGAACCAATAAATTCCGCCGACCGCGTCGGGGAGCCACGACCGGAGTTGGGCGACCATGCCGTAGCCCTGGGTCGCGATCGTCCGGTGGTGGCGGATGCGCAGGACTTTTTCCATTTCCGGCGAGATGAACGGCGAGGCCATCGGGCTTTTCGCGAGCTTGCCCGGGCCCGCCGAGACCATCCAGCCGGGGTCCCAGGTCATGTCGTAGATCGTGTCCTCGAAGGCGGACCGCTGGAAAGCGATGATGTCCCGGACCGAGACCTTCTTTTCCGGCTTGAGCGATATCGGATAGAACGCGGTCCCTTCGATGGGCTGGGCGTAGAGCGTCCCCGGACCCGCGGCGTCGTTCAGCGCCCGCCGCGGCCAGGCCTTGAAGGAGGGTGCGAGCGTGCTAAAGATGAGCCACATCCGGCTGAGGCTGCCCTCCCGGATGGCCGGTGTGTAAGCCTCCTGCCAGACGAACGGCCGGCCGCTCTTCGGGTCGTACCAGCCCCGGTCGATGGCCTCCTTCATATAGTTGGGCGAGGCCAGGACGTCAGGGTCCTTGAGGTCGACCTCGCGGACCCGGAAGTGGTTGGCGATGACAACGACGTGGTCGTCCGGGATGCGGCGCGCCACCCAGATGGCCCCGGGCTTGCCGCTCTCCGGCGTCCATTCGGTGCCGACGCTGCAGATCTCCATGATCCAGAGCTCCCTCGGGTCGGCGATGCACAGGGCCTCGGACCCGCCGCACGAAGGTAGGAAGCCGTACTTCTCCACGAGGCCGGCGATGAGGCGGACCGCTTCGCGGGCCGTCGTACACCGCTCCAGGGCGAAGACCTGGGCCTGCTCGATGGTCATGATCTGGCGGGTGAGGCCTTCGACGAACGGGACGTCGAGCTCGGCCCGTTGGGAGCAGGTGCTCTCCCCGATGGCCAGCTGCTTCTCGTTCATCTGGGAGTAGCCCGTGTGGAAATAGGTCAAGGTCCGCTCGACTTGCGGGATGTGGCCGATGACCTTCCCGAAGTCGCCGAGGGGCAGGGTCTTGCGGTCGTCCTCGCCCCCGAAGTAGACCATGCCCCAGTGGACCGGGGCCATGGACCCCTTGGGATAGGTCCGTCCGGGGATGACCTGGATCCGGCACTCGGAGCAGCAGTCGGTGTGGGAGGTGATGACCGAGCCGTCGACGGTCGCGTTCCGGCCGACGCCGATGACGGTGCAGCCCTCCTGCTTGTAGCTGTCCGCCGCAAGCGGCGAGGCGATAGAGAGGAACACGGTGGCGACGGCGACGGCCAAGATGCCGGCGGCGCGCCCGAAGATGTGCTTTTTGTTCATGATGACCCCCTCTTTACTTCGCCGGCGACAGGATGACCGCCGCGCCGCCGCCCGGGGCGAGATGGACGGCGAGCTTATCCGCGGACGTGACGCGTTTCTTGGAGACGGCGAGGCTCGTCGCGGCCTTATCGGCGTCCGGGCCGTCGGCGAAGACCGCGGCCTCGTACTCCCCGGCCCCGAGGAAATCGAGCGAGATCTCGAGGTCACGGGGGTCCCAGTTGGTCATAGCCCCCAAATACCAGTTCTCTCCGCTTCGCCGCGCCAGGACGATGTTCTCGGCCGGCCGGCCGGCCAGGAGCTTCGTGTCGTCCCACACGGACGGCACTTTTTCGATGAATTCGAGACCCGGCTGGCCTTCATAGGCCTCGGGATAGTCCGAAACCATGACGAGTGGGCTTTCGTAAACGACGTACATGGCCAGCTGGTGGGCTCGCGTCCCTTGCGACATGGGCGCGACGTCGAGCGCTTTGAATTCGCCTCGGGCCGCGTTGCGGAAGGCCCCGGGCGTGAAGTCCATCGGCCCGACCAGCATCCGCGTGAAGGGGATGGTCACATCGTACTCGGGCGTCACCCGCTCGCTCCACTTGCTGTATTCCATGCCCATGACCCCCTCGCGGGTCAGCAAGTTGGGATATGTCCGCCGCAGACCGGTCGGCTTATAGGCGCCGTGGAAGTCCACGGTCAGGTGATGTTCGGCGGCCTTCCGGACGACCTTCTCATAATAGTTGACCATCACCTGGTCGTCGCGGTTCATGTAATCCACCTTGATCCCGGCCGCGCCCCATTTTTCGTAAAGGGCCATGGCGTCGTCCATGAGGCGGTCGAGGGCGCGCCATTCGACCCAGAGCAGGACCGCGACGCCTTTATCTTTGCCGTAAGCGATGATGCCGGGGATGTCCACTTCGGGGATGTACTTCAGGATGTCCTCAGTACGCCCGTCGGCCGAAAGAGGCGCCCAGCCGGCGTCGACCAGCATGTACTCGAGCTTGTGCGCAGCGGCGAAGTCGATGTAGTGCTTCATCGTGGCCGTGTTCATGCCCGGCTTGAAAGGAACTCCGGTCGCGTAGCTTCCGGACCACCAATCCCAAGCGGCCTTGCCCGGCTTGATCCAGGACGTGGTGGCGATAACACACGGCGCGCTCAAGTTCAGGATGAGGTAGTTCGTCTCAATGAGCCGGCCCGGCGTCGGCGCCACCATCAGGACGCGCCAGGGCGTCGCCTTGGGCGTCGTCCCGACGACGGGCTCGTCGGCCTTCCGGTCGGGGGGCGCGGAGAGCTTACTCGTCAGGGCGCTGCCGAGGTCGGCGACACCGCCCACGTAGAGTCCGGCATAGTCGGTCAAGTCCGCCTCGAGAAGCGCCGCCCAGAGCCCTCCACCCGGGATCTCGACAAGGAGCGGCAGATTGACGATCGAGGCCGGCTTGATGTCGCGCAGGCTCACCCTCCGGTATTCTCCCTCGTTATGTGTGTTGAAGCGCCCCATATCCAGGACGTAAGCCGAGGCGTCACCGGCGAAACAGAAGCCCGTGTTCTCGGCGGCCAGGATGAAGTCGCCCATCGCCTCCTGCTTCGGCAGGACGTAACGGAAGGCGACGCCTTCATCGTAGGCCCGGAAGACGATGTCCAGGCGCCGCCTCGGCGCGAACTTCTCCCGCAGGGACACGGTCAGCTCGTTATACCGGTCGGGGACCGTGCGCAGGGCCCCGAACGGGTTCTCCCAGGTCGAGTCGTGCGTCCGTTCGTCGGTCAAGACGACCTCGAAATCCCGCTCGAGGGGCGCGGCGCCCTTGAAGTCGAGTCCGAGCGGTGAGTCGGACAGGACCGGAACGCCCTTGTAAGTCACTCTGTAATAGGCCCTTTCGCCGGGCGCATAGGGCTGGGGCTTGGCCTGGAGCGATAAGGTGATGGTCAGGTTCCCGTCGGGCGAAGAGACGGCGAGCGACCCGGCCCCGCCTCCGGTTCCCGGCCCGCATGACGCGCCGAGGGCGATAACGGACAGCCAGATCATGACATTCCGCCTGGATATCATCGGTGTCCTCCTGGGATGGGTGATGATCCGAATATATACCAACATATCTCCGGCGAAGCAATCTCAAGTTTTATTGGGGTCGGACCACCGTAATTCAAATAAAAACAACGATATAGGTAGCATTCTGCATGAAAAGATGGGCCTAAATCGATGAGAAAAAAGTCCGGAAATGGGTATTGCGTCCCCGGCTTATTGCTTGTCGAAGACCTTGGGATCGTCGATCTTGGTCTCAAGGCTCAGAACCTTATAGATGCAAACGGGTGTGGCGAGATCGATGGCCGGCTCATCGGAGCTCTGGATCTTCGTCAAGTATCCTTCGAGCCCCAGGCCCCACTCCAGGTCGACGAAGGCGTGCCCTTGGGCCCTGAACCTGAAGATGCCGTGTCCCGTCTCGAATTTCGCCGTTTTCCGGCCGGCCTTGTCGTAGGTCTTCTTGAGCTCCTGGAGAGTGGCCTTGTATTTCGCCGGGTTCATGACCTCGTCCAGCTCGAGCGATGAAACGGCCATTTCCTCATATTCCGGGTCGGCCAGGTACGGGCTCATGGTGAGAATGTTCAGGGCATTCCGGACCGATTCGACGGCCGGCTTCGGCCCCTCGAATCTCTTGTACTCGCAGAGCTCCGTCCCCCCGCCCGAGGCGATGTTCGAGAGGTACCATAGAGTCCTTGTTGCTCCGGTCTGAATGATCCTTTCATTCAGGACGTATTCAATGCCATTCTCGGTGATCGTCTCCCATTCCTTGCCCTTGAACTTGTTACACTTGACGGTGCTCTTCTCGACGTACTTGTCGACCCGGAGGCTCTGGGCGCCCTTGCTGAACCAGATCTCGCTGATCTCCGTCGGGAAGTTCGGCTTGGCGAAGTTCTTCCCGTCTTCGAAGGCGTCCTTGGCGGCCGACCAGTACCTGAGATGGAGGGTGTCGATCTTTTCGTAGCCGCCGAACTTCCAGGGGAAGGGGCTTTTTTGGGCCGCCGCCGCGGCCGGATACAAGCCCAAAATTGAAACGACCATAAGGATCAATCCAAATTTTTTCAGTCTTCCGGAAATCATGGGTCAAACCTCCCTCGGGTTATGCTGATTTTATCTAATGAGAAAAAAACCGACTTGTCAAGGAGATTTTTTTGGATTTTTTGGGGTCGGACCACAGCAATTCCAATAAAATTAACGATATAGATCGTATTATGCATCTAAAAATGGGCTTAAATCCTACATTCCGCACTTCAAGAAGGGACTAATTTGTTGATTTTCGGGCCTCTCATT
>CAZZCH010000117.1:0-7799 GCA_964652895.1 uncultured Eubacteriales bacterium | reverse complement strand
GCCGAAGCCATCCACAGGACCCTGGTGGACGAGGGAACGATCCCTCCGCCGACCGGTTCGGACGATCGGACGCATCCTCGCGCGGCGGGGGCGTTTGGCCAGGAGCAGGTTGTCGACCTGTGTCACCCAACGATAGCCGAAGCGGAAAGGCAAAGGCCTGACGCTTCCCGAGGGGTCTTCGTATGCCGCACGCAGGTCCGGCTGTTCGACGTTGGTGAAATCCTTGACCGGTGTCGCGTACCGCCCAAAGAGGGTGATCTCCCAGCCGCCGCGCTTGAAGAAGCGGTAGGGCACCGCCGTGTCGTCCTCGAGGACGAACAGGCTCCGCTCGAGTATGAGCTTGCGGACCGTCGAGAAATTGCTCCAGTGGAGAAGGTAGGAACCCGATTTGACGAACGTCGTCATCGTCTCCAGCCCTTCGAAAAATCTGTGGAGGGCCGACTCTTCGGTAAAAGCCTTGTTCTCGAGGTCGCAGGAAAAATAATAAACGCTCTTGAGAACGGCGTCTCCCGGCTTCAGATAATCGATCCTGACCCCGTAGGGCCGGTGGGGCCGCTTGGCCAGGCGCGCGTACGGGGCTTCTCTCCAGCCGCCTTTTTCGTCCGGGGCGAGCCGCTTGACGTCGACGACCGAGTATCCCCCCCGCTTCAGGAAGAAGCCGACGACCGGCAGGGCCCCGTCCAAGTGCCCCTGTGAATAAGTGTCCATCATGCGCATCGTGATGAAATAGCCGCGCGTGAGGAAATCCGACGTGAGGGTCCCCAAGTCGGCGAAGAAATCCTCCCGTTCTTTGGCGGAATCCCGGTCGAAATCCGGCAGGTTACCGACGGGCTCAAGGCCTATCAGGACGATCGTCGTCGCCTCGGGAAAAAGGGCGAAGGCCGTAGCAAAATCCGGCCCGCTGAAAGGGTAAAATAGGGTCGTCGTCTTCTCCCGGACTTCCTCGAGGGTATTCCCGGCCCAGACCCGCATGGGCGCGAGGACTGCGGAATCGAAGTCCGTCCAGGCTTTTCCCGAAAGGGCCGCGAAGTCTTTCCAGCAAGGTTCTTCCTGCCAGGCGAGGTACGGCGGCGCCGACTCGGGCAGGCCGGCCGTGAAACCGAAGCGGTCGTCGAGGGTCCGATCGACAGGCGGCGGAGCGGCTGGCGAAGCCGCGGCCACGGGACCGGTCTGGCTAGAAGAAGCATCGCGGCCCGGCTCCTGCCGGCAGGCGAATCCGGCCAGAAGAACCGTGATGATAAAGAGAAGAAACGTTCGGCGCATGGGAATATTGGACTATTATCCGCGTTTCGAACCTAAAAAGAAAGCTTCTCACGGTAGCCGAGATGTGATATTTTTTCGCCCTTGGAGGAAACCAACATGTCACCAACCCGCCGTTCGTTCATCAAGACCGGAAGCATCTCGCTGGCCGCCCTGGGCCTGGGTTCGGCCTCTCTGGCTTCGCCCGCGGCCGGCCGATCGCAAGATCTCAAGAACATGGTCACCGGCGTCGAGCCGCTCACGCCGGAGGACTTCGCCCTGCGCCGGGAGAAGGCCCGCCGGCTCTTGGCGGAAAAGGGCCTCGACGCCGTCTTCGTCGGAGGCGGGACGAACCTGCTCTACTTCACCAAAGTCGGCTGGTGGCTGAGCGAGCGCCCCTTCGGCGTCGTCTTGAGCCGGAAACGGGACCCGGTCTGGGTCTGCCCGGCCTTCGAGGCGAAAAGGGCCGAGGAGCTCGTCCCAGCCGGCCAGGAAATCCGGACCTGGGAGGAACACGAAAGCCCCTACGAGCTCATCGGCGGGATCCTCAAGGACATCGGCGCCGCGACCGGGAAGCTGGGCGCGGCCCCGGACCTTCGGGCCTTCGAGGTCTTCGGTCTGCGCCGCTCCTTGCCCACGATCGAGGTCGTCGACGGCGCGGCCATCACGGAAGGCTGCCGGGGCGTCAAGACGGCCAAAGAGATCGCCTACATGGACCTGGCCAACCGCATCACCAAGCTCGCCTACCAGGAGGGTTTCAAAGAGCTCCGCGCCGGCATGACGACCCGCGACCTGTCGGGCACCATCTCCGCCGCGACCCAGAAACTGGGTTCCTCGGGAGGCGGTGGGCCGCAGTTCGGCCCGAACTCGGCCTTTCCCCACGGTTCCCAGGTTCCGCGGGCGCTCACGGCCGGCGACGCCGTCCTCGTCGACGGCGGCTGCGGCGTCGAGGGCTACCGCTCCGACGTCACCCGGACGGTCGTTTTCGGCAAGCCCTCGGACAAACAGCGCCGCGTTTGGGACATCGTCAGGAATGCGCAAAAGGCCGCGCTCAAAGCCGCCCGCCCCGGAGCGACCTGCGAGTCGGTCGACCGGGCGGCCCGGAAGGTCATCGAGGACGCCGGCTTCGGCCCGGGCTACAAATATTTCGCCCACCGCCTCGGCCACGGCATCGGCATGGAAGGCCACGAATATCCGTATCTGGTCAAGGGGAACACGCTCAAGATCGAACCGGGCATGACCTTCAGCAACGAGCCCGGCATCTACATCTACGGCGAGTTCGGCATACGTATCGAGGACTGCATGGTCGTCGAGGCAGCGGGCGCCCGGCATCTCGGCGGCCTCGAGTCCGAATCCATCGAAAAGCCTTTCGGCGCGGACTGAGCCGGCCGGGGAGAGACGGGGAGTTTCCGGGGGGAGGCTTAGACGCCTACGACGGCGTGCGTCCCGGCCTCGATGCGGACGACGTGGATCTTGGGCGCCCGGCCGAATTCGGCCTCGTAGTCTTGGCCGACCCGGGCCTCGAATTCCGCGACGGCGCCGTCCTCGACCAGGCTGATCGTGCAGCCGCCGAAGCCCGCGCCCATCATCCGGGACCCCAGGACGCCCGGAACACGATAAGCCGCCTCGACGAGTGAGTTGAGCTCGGCCGAGCTCACTTCGTAGTCGTCACGGAGCCCGGCATGCGAGGCGTTCATGAGCCCGCCGAGGACCGCGAAGTCGTTCCGGACGAGGGCGGCCGAGGCCTCCTCCACCCGGATGTTCTCGCGGACGACGTAGTCGCAACGGCGGTAGACGACCGGGTCGAACTCGGCCCGGTGCTCGCCGAGAAGATCCAGGGTCGCGTCCCTCAGGCTGATAACTGAGGGGTCGTGGGCCTGCAGGATCTTCACCCCTTCCTCGCATTGGCCGCGGCGGACGTTGTATTCCGATGAGGCCAGCTCCCGGCGGACGAGCGTATCGGAGATGACGATACGGAGGTCCTCGCGCTCGAAAGGAAAATGCTCATAGGCCAGGGACCGGCAGTCGAGCTTGAGGACGCTTCTCTCCCGGCCGTGGATGTTGATGAACTGGTCCATGATGCCGCAGCGGACGCCGACGAATTCGTTCTCGGCCTTCTGGGCCAGCTTGACCAGGGTCAGGCTGTCGAGCTTGAGCCCGAACAGGGCGTTGAGGGAGAAGGCCAGGCCGCCTTCGATGGCCGCCGAGGAGGACATCCCGGCCCCGATGGGGATGTCGCCGCCGAAAACGCAGTTGAAGCCGCCGACCCGGTGGTCCGCTTTGAGGAACTGATCAACGACCCCCTGGAGGTAGTCCGGCCAGTGGAGGGGGGAACGGTGGAACTCGCCCAGCTCGCAGCGGAATTCCTGGTCGAAGTCGTGGGACACGAAATGGCATAGCCTGTCGGCCCGGGGCAAGACGGCGAAGACGACGGCTTTGTCCGTGGCGCCGGGAAGGACGAACCCCTCGTTGTAGTCGGTGTGCTCGCCGATGAGGTTGATCCGGCCGGGAGAGACGATGAGGAGGGGGTTCCCCGGGAAATGCCCGCGGAACTTGTCGGCGATGACGGGGACCAGCGCGTTCATCCTCTCTCCTTACGCCAGGATGATATCATGAGACGCTGCGGAGGGGAAGAATTCTCAACGGAACCGGAAAAAGTCAACACGCAGACGGAAGGGAAATCAACACGACCGATCAGACGCCGAAGCTCATCTTCTGGCGGATCTCGGCCGCCTTCTGTTCGGCCGGGGCGATGACCTCCCGCCCGATCCTCTTGGCCAGCTCGTCCGCATCCGAGAAGCTCCAGAAAGGCAGGACCCAGCGGTACTTGTGGTAGTGGGTGTCGGCGGCGCCCTGCTCCCTCCCCTTCTGGCCGATGGGCTGGATGGGGATCGACGGGAGGAAATGGACGACGGCGTCGAGCGTCTCGGCGATCAGCCGGTCGTCGGTCAGGTCGGCGATGACGAACCGGGACATCTTGCCGAGCGTCTTGACGATCTCGTTCTTGTCGCCCGACCCCGGCAGGCTGAAATCGAGGACGAGAGGCGAATATTCGCCGCGGCGAAGGGCCTCCTTGATGGCCTCGAGGACCGGTGTTCGGTCCGGAGTGAAGCGGCCGATGACGAGAACGGTGTTGAGGGTGATGGAGAAGACCTCGTAGCGGGCCTTCTCGTGATGGAGCAGCATGCCGACGAGCTGGGCCGTCTGCAGGCTGTCAACCGAGAGGACCGGCTGCTTGGCCGGCATGATGTCGAGGTCCCTCTGGCGGGACTCGGTCAGGTTGACGTCCCAGAGCGAGGTCCCATAGACGGCGCAATTGTCGAGAACGGCGTTCTCAAGGTTCGTCCGGAGCAGGGTGGCGAAACAGAAGTTGGCGCTGGCCGCGTTGGCCGAGCGGAGGTTGGTCCGTTCGAGGATGGCCTCCTGGAAATTGGCCCCCTCGAGGTTGGCTTCACTGAGGTCGGCCTCGCTGAGGTCGGCCTTGAAAAAAGAGGCCTGACTGAGTACGGCACCGTTGAGCTTGGCCCGGAAAAGGGAGGCCTGGCCGAGGTTGGCCCCCTTCATCGTGGCTTGGAGAAGACTGGCCCCGCTCAGGTTGGCCCGGATGAGGAAGGCCCCGGTGAGGTCGGCCCCGTTGAGGTTGGCCCCGGCCATGTCGGCCTGGCTGAAGTTGGCTTTGAGAAGGATCGCCCGGCTTAGGTCGGCCTGGCTGAGATCGGCCCGGAAGAACTTGGCCCGGGCCAGGTTGGCCCCGCTGAGGTTCGTCCCGGCGAGCTTGGCGCCGCTGAAGTCGGCCTTGGCCAGGTTGGCTCCGGCCAGATTGAGGTCGGAGAGGTCGGCGCCGGTGAAATCGGGCACAACCTTGGTATTTTTCCGGCGCCACTCGTTCCAATGGTCGATCCGGTCCCTGACGATGTCGATGTGCCCCGCGTTCGCCATCGGCCTTATTCTAGGGGGAGTGCCATAGCCCTGTCAATCACGTCAAATCCTATTTTTTCCGGAGCTTGAGGACTCCCTTGATGCTGTCGAGGTCGATCTGGAAGGACTGCAGGAAATCGTTGCCGAGAAGGCCGGCATCTTCGTCCATGCCGAGGTCGTAGACGATGGCGCGGATGTCGAAGACCGTCTGCCGTTCGACCTCGATGGATTCCAGCCGGACCTGATAGGCCAGGTCCCCTCCCGCGACGCCCTGGAAGCCGACGACGGGGGTGGAGTTGTCGATCCGGATCCCCAATGCCGCCACGGCCGAAGTGGGAATGATGCTCATCGTCGCGCCCGTATCGATGAAAAATTTCTGCCGGTGCTTCTTGTTGATGACGGCATAGACGGGGATGAGCTTGTCCCCGGGGTTGAAGCGGATGGTCGCCGAATCCTCGTCGCGGCGGCCCTCTTCGACGAGCCGCTCGAGAGTACGCGCCTTGTCCGAGAAAGCCGTCGGGTACTGCTTGGCGCCGAGAAGGTCCGCCGCCCTCCCCCACTTCTTCTCCAGGACGGCGGCCTCGACACCGAGGAGATGGAGCTCGATGTCGTCGGGGGCGAGACGGCTGGCCTCTTCGAAGATCTCGAGCCCGTTGTAGCCGCGTTCGTTGAGGATCTTGTGGAGTGACGCCTTGGCCAGCTCGACCTCGACGGCCTCGAGTTCCCTGGAGGCCGGCGAGACCTGGATCGCGGGGTCCCGCCGGAGATCGGCGAGAAGCCTGTGTGCGGCGTCGAAGCCGCGCGCTGCCCCGGCGGCCCGGGCCGCGGTTTTTATGAGCGGGACGTCCGCGGCGGCGGAGAGGATGTCCGGGTCGAGGATCCGGGCGACCTCGGCGGCCATCCCGCGCTCGATCATGGCCGTGGCCAAAGACGACATGCGCGCCGCGACCATGGCCGGCTTCAGGTGCAGGGGAAGGTCCTCGGGCGAAAGCAGGGCCGGTTCCCGGAAGCCGGCGGCAAGCGCCGCCAGCTTGCGGTCGGACGCGGCCTCGTCCATCATGGACATGGCCCGGACGAAAGCGATTTCGCGACAACGCGCGAATAGGGAGCCGGCGAGGTCACCGGCCGGAAGGACGGGCTTCGGGCCGGCATCGTCGGATGGCGACCATAGGTATCCCCTGGCGACGCCCTGACCGAAGGTCCAGCCGACGATCCGGCCTTTCTGGACGAGGACGCCGGGCGCGGATATCTCGCCGAACAGGGCGAAGGTCCTGAACGAGCCGGCGGAACGAAGCGGGCCCGTCTCGATAGCGATGGACGTCCTCTCGCCGCTCAAAGGACGCCACTCGAGAAGCTCGGACACGTTCCAAGGCGCAAGCTCCGGGGTCCGCAGGCCTTCGCCGAGCTCGAATCGGCAGAGAACGACGGGATTCGCGGCCTTCCAGTCCACCCAGGCCGGGCGCATACCGGCCGGGCCGGGGCTGTCGAGGCGCGGGGCGCCCGTACCGAAGAAGGCCCAAAGCGGCAGGGCCGCCCAGGAACCGTCGAAGAAGGCGCTCTCGAGCGAAGCCGGGGCGCCTGGCCAAAAGCCTTCGAGGGAGAAGCGACCGGCGACGAGGGTAAGACTCGAAGGGGCGGGGATGGATTCGACATCTTTCGAGGCGACGGAGCCCTGAGCGACCGGTTCAGCGACGGAAGCCTTCGGTTCCGCCCGCCGCGACGTCGGCCTCAGCCCAGGTAATAGAAAATACCCGGCAATCAGGATAAGGAGGGCCGCCGCTCCGGCAAAGACGTACCAGGGGATAGTTCTCCTCTGCCGCGCCTGTGGCCGGGTCAACAGCGCCCCGCAGGTTGCGCAGAATCTCGACGTGTCGGGATTCTCGGCGCGGCAGCGGCGGCAATTCATTGATCTCCCCTCTTCTTCGGGAAGGATAGGTCAATCAGGGCGCGAAGTCAAACGATCCGGACGGGCTTTGGAAAGGGGGGATATCAGCAGGGCCTGTGTAACGATTATCTAACTTTCCTCATTCACAATACCACGGCACCGCAGATCAAGTTGGTCCAACAGGCCCGGGCTTGTTCGGCCTGAGGCCGGCCTGAATCTCACTCCCGAGAAATATGCTGTTTGCCCAACAAGGGACAAAAATGCTCGTGTTATCCCTATGTGGACGGAAATGGCATCTTATCGAGAACATATGGTGTTTGCTGCAAAAAGTCGCACAAATGCTCGTGTTATCCTTAATGTAGGCGAAAAGAGGAATGAAACAAATGATATCAAGAGAGGAGAGATAAATCATGTCAGGACGAATTCTGATTATTCCGACGACGTTAGCGCTCAGTCGAGAATTCAAACATTCGGCCATAAGGCTTTGGTTGACCTTACAGGCAACGGCCGAGCACAAAGATCCATACGGCAACTTGATCAACGTGCGAGATAGGCGGGAGATCGCTGCCCAATTGGGCATGTCATATATCAATGTCAGCAATCTCATGCTTGATCTTCAAGGTGCCGGTTGGTTGCGGATCGACCGTATTCCCGATCAGCACGGCCGCATGGTCACGATTTTCGAAACGCCGCAGCCACAGGCTGCTAACCTGACCTATTCATAAACATTCATGACGGTGCCAAAATTGAGAGGAAT
>CAZZCH010000116.1:0-7834 GCA_964652895.1 uncultured Eubacteriales bacterium | reverse complement strand
GTTTTAAATATGCAGCCATCGTCTCATCTCCTCAAGGGGCCCCGTCCCAGACCGCCCCGGAAGTCCGATATAAAAACAGAAATATACCACAATTTCTTTTGACGCCCAAAATCCCGCTTTCTTCCCTGAATTCGCGATTCTCGTACGGCCCCGGGCCGGGGAAGCGGGAAGAGGGAGAACGCCTCGGCGTCCAAATAATAGGTAGGATATCGGCTTTCGAACGACGGAGGTGGACATGACATCAAGATCTCTCGGCGCGGCAGGACTCGTCCTCATGCTTATAGCGGCGGTTTCAGCGTCCGGGGCTCCGGAGGGACAGGCCGGCCAGACCCTCGACAAGAAGGTCCAGGCGTTTCTCGACAAGCACGCCGGAGAGTGGCGGGACTTGAACGTGCCCGCTGCGGACGGGAAGATCCTCTACGACCTCGTCCTCAAGAACAAGTATACCCGGGCTCTCGAGATCGGGACGTCCACCGGGCATTCGGGGATCTGGATCGCCTGGGCCCTGAGCAAGACGGGCGGAAAGCTCATCACCGTCGATATCGACCAAGGCCGCTACCGCGAAGCGCTGGCCAACTTCCGGGAAGCCGGGCTCGACGCCTTTATCGACGCCCGCCTCGCCGACGCTCACGAGCTCGTCCCGGCCCTCCCCGGTCCGTTCGATTTCGTCTTCTGCGACGCCGACAAGGACTGGTATAAAAAATATTTCGTCGCCATCCTGCCCAAGCTCGTCGTCGGCGGCTGTTTCGCCGCCCACAACGTCTCTGCGCGACAGCGCGGCTGGGGAAGCGGCGATTTTGTCGAGCACGTCCTCGGCCTGCCGTTTATGGAGACGACCTTCGCGGAGGGCAGCCGGCCGGGACTGTCCGTCAGTTACAAGCGCGCGGAGAAGTGACCCCGAGGGCACGCCCGGAGCCGGAGCGCCCGGCGACGCCTTACCACTTCTTGTATTTCCAGAAAAGGAGGAACCCCACCATGGAGACGGCGGACAACCCCATGATGATCCAGAAGGCGGGGTGCTCCTTGCGGACAAGTACTACCAGCACCTACCCAAGCAAAGGTCTCGGCAAGGCCCGAGTCATCAATCAGCGAAATCATTCGGAAGACTCCTACCTCGTACCGATCGTGTAGTGGTTGATTTCAAAGTCCAGCCTCGGCGCATATCTCCGGAAACTCATCTCGAAAGTATCCGCCGAGAATTCGGTCGGCGCGTCCCGCCCTCGCTATAGCCGCCCAAGCACGGTACTCCGAAGCTCCCGAAGACCCTCCGCAGTAAACGATGCGCGCGGCAGCACTGGCGATGGGAGCCCAGACGTGATTATCATGAGGGCGTATTCGGACACCGACGATCACGAGTGTCGTAGCGTTTGTGGCGAGCTCTCGCCAGCGAGCTCGCTGCCTGTCGATGAAGGAGCGGCCAGCCGTAGTACGCTTGCTGGGCTCGAAGTAGCTCATGACCGGAGGAAACGCATCATGGAGCACGCGATCTCGATGCTGTAGGGGGTTGCCGATCACTGTCACCGGGCCGTTTGTCTGGACGCCGAATCCGTTGAAGGATACCCCATGCGCAGTCCCTCTTACTGCATCGCAGAAGATGTGGCAGCAACCATGAGGCAGACATAGCTCCATGTTTGGCAGTACGGCAGGCGGCTGACCAACGAAGGGGTGAACGCCAGCAGCAATGAGAGACAACTCAAGCAGCCTTTCATAGTTCAGCGTGCACGCCGCACCCGACCAATCCCTTGCCCCCGCGATCCGACGAGCTAGCTCGAAATAGAGGCTGGAGTTGCGGGGCGTAAACTCGAAGAAATAGGCTGCCATCGCACGCTGAAGTGGGGCAAGTGCGTAAGGCGCGACCGTCTTCATCGCTTCTTCGAAATCTCTCCGGAATTCATCGGCGAGGTTTCCGGTGATGGTGCCCCACGCGTCAGTATTGAACCGGCGGAGTTCGTCGAATAGCCCCCCTCCGAGCGGCGGTGTACTCTGGGTATCGGAGCCATAGCTCGCACCAGCGCCGAAAAGAAAAACTACTCCCATGGTGTTCTCTCGCAACGTCTAACGTCAGTACTCACCGGTCCGCTGAAGGCCCATCCGTGTGCAGCACATCTTTAGCTGCAACTTTCTTCCCTATTCCAGGTGCATGATGAATGATATCGTCCTGAGTCAAATTGCCAGAAGCTGCCCCAAGTAGTATCTTGCGAACATCAACTACAACAGAAAGGGGATTGATATCCTTGTTAGGTTTGGCAATAGCGTGTCCCATGGCCCTGTAGATGTCTTCGGGCAGCCACATTGCTAATTCCCAAGAAAGGCGGTTAATGCTACGGTATTCTTCCTGAGAATCCGTCTCATTTAAATCTCTGGCAATGGCCAGGTAATTTGCAACTTTTGCAGCCTGTTCCCGGACTTTTAGATCCCATCTTAGATTTTCAAGGAATACAGCATTTTCCTTTTGGAGCGATGCTTTCAAACGCTCACTGATCCAGAGTGATATGAGGAACTGGAGAGTTCCAAGCAGAATGACCCCCAAACCAATCTCTGGCAAACTCAACGTAATCATAATTATCTCCTCCAGCTAACTCCTAGATTCAGAGGCGCCCCCACAAGACAGCACGCCCCCTAGAACCGCTTGTTGGGCGACAGCTCGCACATAATGTCATTCATATCGGGGCGCTATAAGCTTTTGGCCCTCGTTGACGGCGTCCATAACACCACCGCCCAGCTTGATATCCATCATCAGCATGATCTCCGCTAAATCTGCGTAACGAATGAACGCGCTCCGTTTTTTGGCATCCTCTATCTGCGCTGGAGTGCTGTGTAAAGCAACGCCCCACTTCTCGGAGAAAGCGCTACTTGAGTTTGAAGCGCGTGTAATTGGGGTAATCCTTACGTACTGGAATCCCTGGAGATCCGCCGTGCGACGATTCAACGTATGACTAAGTACTTTCCCGTCAATGTCTTCACAGGGGAACGCTTTTCTGTACGCACGGCGATATCCGCTGTAGCGGATATACACCCATACTTGTAGGGGTAAATGCAGTACGCTCGACGATGGTAACTGTGATATTGGCAAAGATGGATCAAGGAGCGGGGGCGACTCCACTCTTACCAGCAAAGCTCGACTCGGCGAGCCAACAGCCAGAATCCGCTCAATCTTCCCGACATAATCTCTGATAGCAGCTTCATCAACCGCCGCAATTGGCACGTGCAAGCATTCCGGTAGCACCCAGCGACGACGTGCGATATCCTTAGCTACGTGGTCAATTAGAAGAGTCATTGTATCAAGCTATGAATGGCGATGGCCTCCATACGTTTGTACGCTTACTTCTTTTTCTGGTACGCCAATGTTTCAAACAGGAAGTTGGCCATTGTTTTCGACGCATTCACCACAAGAACAGCGTGATGCTTCATGGGCTTGTATGATCGAACATGGGCATCGCTCATCTTGTTCCTCAGCCCGGCGAGCCCGGAGGTGACGCTAACCAATCCGCTCAGAACCTGCTTCAAAGTCGAAGAGATATCCGCCCGACTTGGATCGAGGTTAAGGTGCTTTTGGACTCGTCGGTAGAGCTTGACCAGGTCCCCGTCGTATTCTGGTGCTGCAGAATCGAATTGCCTCTCAATCTCCGTCAATACGGCCTCTAGCAGTGTTCTCGCGTTTGTGATCGCCCCGTCATAATCCCCTTTCTGTATCTTGCTTTCTGATTTCTGGATTTGCTCATCGATAAATACATGAGCGTCATCATCAGAGCCCTTAAAGGGATTAGTCATGTCCACCATAATCCCATTAACTTCTCTGACCTTTACAAAGTCTCCGTCTTTCACGAGCTCATAACCATCGTATTTAAGATGCTGGTTAAGGTTGTCAATCGCCGGTTCGACTTCTTTCTTGGCGTCAAGGAAGTCCCTTGGATCGAAGACGCTTCGGATGAGGGCGGGCAACATCTTAGTACCATTAATGGCATGGAGCTTCTCTTCGACATACTGCCATCGCGAGGGGAATCCTTGGCCGTACCGATCGCTTGCGCCAAATTCGTTGAATAGATTTACGAGTTTGGGACCGCTTCGGTAGGGCGAAAGCCCCGTATCTCCCGCAACGATCTTCCCGAGGGCTTGAATGGTTCTGGCGCTGAGTTTCATTTTTGTCAAGCGAACAATAATTAGATTGATCCGTACGACATTCGGATTTTTAGTTTTCTGTCAGCATAACGCACTCGTGGAGCTCTCGCAGAAGGCGTTTAAAAAAGGCAGAACCTTCCGTTTTTCGCGTCGGAGTATATTCCCCCTCTCGGCGCCGAATCCCCCCGCCTAACCATGCCCATACTGTATCTCCGGCCAAGTGGCACTGTCAATTATAAAGAAAACACACAAAGATCGGCATTGTTTTTCTTTCCCTGCCGTTCATGGAGACGACCTTCGCGGAGGGAAGCAGGACGGGCCTGTCCGTCAGCTATAAGCGCGCGGAAAAGTGACCCGGAAGGCGCGTCCGGAACCGGCGCGCCGGCCGCCCTACCTCTTCTTATATTTCCAATAAATGAGGAACCCTACCATGGAGCCGGCGCTAAGGCTCAAGATGAGCCAGAAGGCCGGGTGTTCCTTGAGGCTAAAAGAGAGATCCACGTTCGTGGAGAATACGGACACGACGAATGTCGGGACCATGATGGTGATGGTGATGATGTTGAGGGTCTTGATATGCTACAGCCAACATCGGCGGTGAACCTCGCCGCGCTTCGCGGCGTAGAGTTCCACCGCCTTGTTAGCTATCCAGGTTTCCCCATCTGAGGTAGAAGGCGAAAAACGGGTCGGTGATATGAAGTCGCTTCTCGTCTTCGTCAAAGTCGATAACTGGGGTCGAACTCTGGTCAGTAGCTGCGATGTCAGACATGTGCTTCAGGACTCTGGCGACTTCCTGAAGTTGAGGCGCATCTTGTGCCGAGACCGCTCGGATGGCAGCCCTCAGATCCTCGTACTCCAACGTGACCAGATCGGGACGCAGCTGCGCCAGGGCATGAAGAACGAGGCCGTAGATATCAACTTCGCCACCAGCTTTCAGTGCTCTGGGAATTCGGTCCGACCTCTGTCTCGGCCCCTTGGCGAGTTTCTCGAAGATCGGGCGTCCAATCGTGTCTGCCGTCTCCGCGAACACACGCTGTAATTCCCCATCACCAAGGTCCGCCGAACGCCCGCCGAATGAGTCGTCAATACCATGCGCACGGCAGACCGCACGGCAGAATTCCTGCATGAGATGCGGGCTCCCGATTGATTCGTTCGCAAGGCGCGATGCGACTGCCACAGACACTGACCCATCAAGTGTCTTAAAACCTGTCTCCGGAATGAAGTCGAGTTCCTTTGTCGTCCACGACGGAATCTCGACGGGTAGTATCCGGCCCGTCATCTCTTTCTCCACCTTAATTGCGTCATAACGTCGATGAGGAATAGCAATGATGACGACCGGATGCCCATCGAATATGAGTGGTTTCAGGGCTCGGACTAAACCGCCCTGAAGGTCACGGGGGAGATAATGAAAGTCGTCAATCACTACGGGCACTCTTGCCTTTCGGAGTCCTGTCAGCGCGGTAACTCTCGCCGATACGGTCCGGGATCGTGAATCACCCTTGCCCCGTGTGCTTGCGAGTGATCCGCCAACTTCTGCCTCTCCCTTCGCGACGAGGAAGTTAGCGCCCATGCTTCCTTTGGCCGAGAATTCAGCCGATGATTCTCTGGACTCCGAAGTCTCGGTTGTCTGGAAGAGATCGAGCTGGGCAATGACGGTGTGCCAGAAATCATCCTCCTGCCCGATCCCGCCCCCATCGATCCAGATCGCATCCTCGCGTGGCAGGACATTACGGACAAGAACTGTCTTGCCGGACTTGGTGTGCCCGGTGACCGTGACGAGTTTGCAGAGATTCTCAAGCACCTGCCGAACCTTCGATTCAATCTGCAGGCTCAATCGGGGATTGTAGGTGTATCTCGGGAATCCCCCAGGCACAAACACCTCGGTATATTTTGGCATACGTTTCCTCTCCCTCATCGGCTAACGTTACGGCTCACCGGCGCGAGACCCGCCCCGGGTCTCGCGTACGAGTGCAGCCGATTGTTGGGCCTCGTTAATCTGGTTTCCACCACCAACTGGATCGGTACACGGGTATGCCTTGGTCATTCCACATGACTTTGTCCCACATCGTCCTCTTGGGTTCGCCACCATTTTTTGACTGCTCATTCAACGCATTAAATACGTCCTCGGTTATGTACGATGCATAGCTGGCCTCTCTCAGAGAGCACAACTTCGCAGCATAGTTAGCGGATCGTCCTATCCACACCAAGTCGTTTGAGCCCCGAATGCCCGTACGTGCTACAAACAAGTCACTCGTATCGATTCCCACGGACTGGTGTATTTGAAATGCCGTATTGGGGTATTGCTCTTTTATGGCCTGGTTAACGACATTCTGAACGACGTAGTTGATCATTAGAGCCGTCTTTGCGGCGGCGGAATTCTTGTTTTCGCCGATAAACACCGCCATTACCCGATCACCATCGAAAGCTGTGATCTCGCCGCCGTTCAGGCGGATCAAGCGACACGCTGAAACAAGATAGGATTTGTAGACTTCCGCCACAAACCAGTCCTTATGCCCCTTAACTAATGCGGTCGACTCGGCGAGATCGGCGTACAAGACCGTACCTTTTAGGCAGACGGCGTCGTTGCCCAACTGAACGTCATCAGCGTCTGGAACAACAGTTCCGTCGCGGCGCTTCCACTCTGTCTTGAGGATGTCTTTAACCTCTTTTTGAATGTCATCAAGTGTTGCCATGTGTCGTTCCTTCCTACTTCGAACCTAGTTGTTTGATCATGCGCCGGAGTTCCGTACATACGGGGGCAATACGAGACGGCAGAGTCGCTTCCTCGCCGAGCGCATAATCCAGCGGCGTAACGCCAAGGAGGTCTGTGGGTATTTTCATGTCTACACCTCGCGGGCGGACAAGAATCGTTCTGTCGCGACCAATACCCCCCATAAAGAGGCCGAGTTCAAGCAGGACGTTATCCCGTGGGCCATACTGCTCAATGCCGCAGCTCTCGACGGAGTCATCAGGTGAAATTACAAGAACTGCATAATCGGCCTCATTCACAGCCACCATGAGATTCTCGATCGTCGTCCGAGATGCCCTGAATATGCCGTCAGTCCAGACAGTTACCACCATCGGATCGTGGGCAAGGCCTCCCTGAATAGTCTGCGCTATTTCCAATTGCTCGGATGACGAACCAATAAATACAACGGGTTGGTTGTGAGGCTGCCGAATGTGCTTATTTCGCTCACGAAAGCGGTTGCCGATCTCAACCGCGATGGCCCGCCACAGTTTCGGATGGTTCTGCGCAATCGCACTGAAGTCCTGTTCGGATATTCGAGCAAAGACGCATGGTTCGCTCGCAACGACTGTCGCGCTTCGTCTAACGGTTTGGTCAACGAGCGCAAGTTCGCCAACGTGGTTTCTGTCAGTGCGTGAGGTGTAGTCTCTCCCGTTGATCCAAATAGAGACTGTGCCGGATACAATGAAATACAAGTCCGTGTCTGTGTCACCCTGTGTGATTATCACCTGTCCGGGCATAGCCTCTATAAGTGCTGCCTTTGCTGAGATGGCGCCGGCTATGACGATATCGCCGTTAATCAAGACTTGTCGCTTGAGCACCTCGGCCAGTCGCGTCTTTCCCTCCGGACCTTCGAAGCGGGGCAACATGCTTGGATGAGACGGTTGATTCATTTGTGTATCCTAATTGTCAGGCCCAACAATGATTATACAGTCTGTATAATTCTTGAAATACAGACTGTCCCTTTCCGTA
>CAZZCH010000115.1:0-8185 GCA_964652895.1 uncultured Eubacteriales bacterium | reverse complement strand
GCCGGCCCGCTGTTGTGATATAATCCGGGCCTGGCGCCGCCCATGGACAAAAAGACCAAGACCTGGGAAAAGGAAACCCATACGCCCCTGGCCGAACGGATGAGGCCACAGACCTTCGACCGCGTCTACGGCCAGGACCACATCCTGGGCAAGGGCAAGATCCTCTCCGAGCTCATCGATTCGAACCGGCTCGTCTCCATCATCTTCTGGGGCCCGCCGGGCTCGGGCAAGACGACCCTGGGCTCCATGCTGGCCCGCCAGTTCGACCTGCCCTGCGAGTTCTTCAGCGCCGTCCTCTCCGGGATCAAGGAGGTCAAGGAATTCATGGCCCGGGCCGAACAGCAGCGGAAGCTCTTCGGCAAGCCCATGGTCCTGTTCATCGACGAGATCCACCGCTTCAACAAAGCCCAGCAGGCGGCCTTCCTGCCCTATGTCGAAAAAGGGGACATCCTTCTCTTCGGCTCGACGACCGAGAATCCGTCCTTCGAGATCATCGCCCCGCTCCTGTCCCGGACCCGCGTTCTCGTCCTGAAGGAGCTCGACCGCGAATCGCTGGCCCGGATCATCCATGACGCGCTCGAAGACACGGAGCGCGGGCTCGGCGCGTCGGGCCTGGCCATCGACCCGGGCGCCCTGGACATGCTCATCGACTTCGCCAACGGCGACGCCCGCCGGGCCCTGAACACACTGGAGATCTCGGCCAGTTTGGCCCGCGGAAAGACGGTCACGATGGACAATGTCCAGGAGGCCCTGCAGAAAAGGACGCTCTTCTACGATAAGTCGGGCGAAGAGCATTTCAACCTGATCTCGGCCCTCCACAAAAGCCTGCGCAACAGCGACGTCGACGCCGCGCTCTATTGGCTCGTTCGCATGCTGGCTTCCGGCGAGGACCCGCTCTACGTCGCCCGGCGCATGGTCCGCTTCGCCTCCGAGGACATCGGCCTGGCCGATCCGCAAGCTTTGGCCATCACGCTCAACGCCAAGGCCGCCTACGACTTCCTCGGCTCGCCGGAGGGCGAATTGGCCTTGGCCGAGGCCGTCGTCTACCTCGCCTCCGCGCCCAAGAGCAACCGTATCTATACGGCCTACGGCACCGTCCAAAAGGACGTCGAACGCAGCCCCCACGAGCCGGTCCCGCTCAACATCCGGAACGCGGTGACGCCCCTGATGAAGGAGATCGGTTACGGGCAGGACTACCAGTACGCCCACGACAACATCCTCGCGACGACCGATATGGAGACCATGCCCGAGCGGCTGAAAGGCCGGAAGTTCTACGAACCCGGCAACCTCGGCTTCGAGAAAGAGGTGCGCAAGCGGATCGAGTGGTGGGAGGGCCTCAAGGCGCGGATCAAGGAAGGAAAGGGCGGGGGCAGGCCGGGAGAGGGCGGGGAGAAGACCTAGGCTTCAGCCCTCGGCCGGAGGCGACGGGGCGTCCTTGTCTTCCTTTTCCTTGAGCAGGTAGTAGACTTCCCAACTGATGTCGTCGGCCAGGCAGCCGATACACGATTTCGGCGTCGTGGCGATCTCGTCGTCGGCGATCTTGTCCTTGAGGATCTTCTTGACGATCCTGCGAATCTTGTACAGCAATATGTAATTGACCATGCCCGGCTCTCAGCCGGAAATGATACCAGTTCCGGCCGATCAAGGCAAAAGGGGGCCTCGGGTATCGTCTTCGTTCGCTGCGGTGATTCCTTACGCCATCACGGACCGGATTCGGGGACATGTACCTTCGGTAAGTGTCCCCCGGCTTAAGATTTGTTATATAATGCCTCCAACATCATGAATAGGCGTAGGGCATTTGGAGTTACGGCCATCCTGGGCTTGGTCCTTATGTGCTGTGCGGTTCCGCGAAAAACTCCGCTCGTCGACCCTTTCCGTTTGAGTTTCCCCCTCGTCGAGGTGGGCACGCTCGAGATCGAGGGGACCGTCGCCGGCCAGCCGCGGTCCCGGGACGGCGTCGTCTATTTCGCGACCAGGGAGGGCCGGCTCACGGCCGTTGTCGTCCCCGCCCGCCAGTTCTTCTGGAAATTCAAGGCCGAACACTCCGTCTCCGTTTCGCCCGAGCTCGGCGAGGACCATATTCTTCTCCGCGATGACGCCAATGTCCTCTACGTGATCGATTTCCGGGGCGTGCTCGTTTTTAAAAAACAGATCGGGGAGGCCGTAACATCGGCCTTTCGGGAAGAGAACGGGAGAGTGTATTTCGGGACGGCGAGCGGAAAGGTCATGGCCCTCGACCTCTCGGCCCAGGGAGCGCCGGTCTGGGAATTCCCGAGCGCCGCGGCCATTACGGCCGGCCCGGTGTTCGCCGGGGATATGATCATGTTCGGCGCCGCCGACGGCCGCCTCTGGGCCCTCAGCCGTGCCGGGAAGCTCGTTTGGGAATTCGCCGCCAAGGGGGCGATACTCGCCGATCCGGCGGAAGCGGACGGACGCGTTTATTTCGGCACCGAGAACCGGTTTTTCTATTGCCTGAGCGCGGCGACCGGCAAGAAAAAATGGTCCCGCGGCCTCCAGGGCGCCACGCTTCATCCGGCTCTCATTCACGGCCGGCGGGTTGCCGTATCCGCTTCGAACAGTGTCATCTATTTCCTGTCCGGCAAGGGCGGCTCGATCCTTTCCTGGGAGGCGGTCCCATCGAGGGTCGTCCACGACCCGGCCGCCGCTTGGCCCATGATCCTCGTTTCTTCGGGCGGCCCGAGCCTCGGGGCTCTCGATTTCTCGACCGGAAAGCGCATCGGCGAATACATCGCTTCCGGGCCTCTCGCGGCCGGAGCCCTCTGGGTTTCGCCTTTCGTCGTCCTCGTCGAGGACGACCGGGAAACAGGTCGGCAACGCCTGGCATTCCTCAGGTCCCAGGCGGCCTCCTCATCCGCCACGGCGAATAACTGAGCCCGGATTCGATTCCCTCTTGACAAAACTGTCTGCGGCGCCTATATTATAAATGATAATGATTATCAATAAGATTTCGGAGTGAGCCCATGCCGGGAAGACACCAGTGGCAGCATCGATTCCGGGAAAACGTTTGCCGATGGACGGCTCCCCGGGAGTCCATATTGAACCTCTTGACCCGAACGCCGGGCCACCTGAGCGCCAAGGAGATCTACGCATCGCTCTATCCCTCGTACCCCGGCCTCGGGCTGACCACTGTCTACCGCACCTTGGAGCTCCTCCGCGGCCTGGGCATCGTCCAAAAGGTCACACCGGGCGACGGCCAGGGCCGCTACGAGCTCAAGAGCGTCCATAAAAACGACCACCATCACCATCTCATCTGCACGCGTTGCGGGAAGATCGTCAACTACCGTGATTTTGTCCAGGAAGAGTTGGAACTGGTGAAAAAAACGGAAGAAACGTTGACCAAAAAATACAATTTCGCCATCCGGGATCACAACATCGAATTCCTGGGGTTGTGCGAAAAATGCCGATAGGCCATGAAAACATCTAAGGAAAGGAGAAAGAATCATGCCAGCAGGTGACCGTACAGGACCTTGGGGCGCGGGGCCCCGGACGGGACGGGGACTGGGCTATTGCTCGGGGTACGCCAACCCCGGCTACATAAATCCCGGCCCCGGATTGGGTTTGGGGCGAGGATTCGGCCTAGGGCGGGGCTTCGGACGGGGATTCGGCCGCGGCCTGGGCATGGGCCGGGGCCGCCGGTTCCGGTATCTTGGCGATTGGGGATTCTGGGGCCAGCCCTTTCCTCCGGCCGTCCCCTATGGTTATCCGCAGGGGGGCGGGTATAATCCGCCCGTCAATGAGGAAGCGGCGCTCGCCGACGAAGCCGCGCTCCTCGAAACCGAGCTCGCCCGGATCAGGGAGCGGCTCGAGGAGCTGAAAAAGGGCCAGAAGGACAAGAAGAACAAAAGGAATGAGAAATAGACACCGCCGGATGTTCGAACTGACCGGGTTGCCGGGCTGGATGCGCTTCGGCTATTCTCCGGGCTGGGCGGGCCGGTCGCCTTCGGGCATGGGTCCTTGCGCTGAGTATCTCAGGTCAGGGACTTGGCCGACCGCGGCCATGAACGACGCCTGGACCCAGGGCCGGGTGCCCTATCCCCCGGTGCCGGGCTTCCCTATGGCCGGGTTTCCGACCCCATATGACCCCTGGGAGGCCTCCGCTCTGACGCCTGATCAGGAGCTGGCCTTCTTGAGAGAGGAAGCCCGGGAGCTTCAGGACGAACTCGCTATGGTCGAGGAAAGGATCCACGTCATGGAAGGCAAAAAATCATGAAGCTCGCCATATCCGCTGAAGCGCCCGGCCTCGATTCCGTTGTTGATCCTCGTTTTGGAAGGTGTCCGTATTTTCTGATCGTCGACACCGAAACCATGGACTTCGAGGCCGTGGAAAACCCTTACGTCACGGCCTCCGGTGGCGCCGGGATCCAGGCCGCCCAGCTCGTCGCTTCGAAGGGGGCCAAAGCTGTTCTCACGGGAAGCTGTGGCCCGAACGCTTTCCAGACCCTGAGCGCGGCCGGAGTCGAGGTCGTGACCGGTGCCTCGGGAGTGATCCGGGCCGCCGTCGAGAGTTACATCTCCGGGTCGGGCTTCCGCGCGGCGGGTGAGCCCAATGTGCCTTCTCATTACGGCACGGGCCAAGGCATGGGCCAAGGAACAGGAGGAAACGTGGGCCAAGGAACAGGAAGAGGGATGGGCCAGGGCATGGGGAGAGGAATGGGAAGAGGCCTGGGCCGAAGAATGGGAGTAGGGCCGGTGAGCGGACAAGGAAGCGGGGGGAGCTGGGCCGGCTTTCCGACGCCCGCCCCGGAGGCGGACGTGGATTCCCTGAAGACGGAAGCCCGTCTCCTCCGTGAACAACTCGATCAGATCACCGCGAAAATCGCAGAACTTGAAAAGCATTCACGCAAGGAGCAGAAATGAAGATTGCCATCTCCACGGACGGCGGTTCGGTTTCCGCCCATTTCGGCCGCTGCCCGTCCTACACCCTCGTCGAGATCCAGGGAGGAAAGGTCGTCCAACGGACAATCATTGCCAACCCGGGGCATTCGCCGGGGTTCCTGCCCGGCTTCCTGGCCGAGAAGGGCGTGGGAGCGATCATCGCCGGGGGTATGGGTCCGCGGGCCCAAGACCTTTTCGCCGAAAAGAAAATCGAGACGATCATCGGTGTCGAAGGCCCCGTGGACGAGGTCATCGACCGTTTTCTCCAAGGCCGGCTGGAGGCGGGACAGGACCTCTGTGAGCACGGCTCCCATGATCACGAGCCTTCCCAGCATGAAGCGCCGCCGCTCCCCCCGGAGATGCCTCCGATCGGCCCCGGGAAGATCTGCGTCACGGCGAAAGGAGCGGACCTCGGATCAGAGCTCGACCTCCACTTCGGCAGGGCGCCGTATTTCCTCCTCGTCGATCCGGAGACCGGTGCGTTCGAGGCCTTCGAAAATCCCTCCTCCGGGGCGACCCACGGGGCGGGGATCCAGGCCGCCCAGTTCGTCGTCGAGATGCGACCCGCCGCGCTCCTCACCGGCCAAGTCGGCCCGAACGCCGGCCGGGTCTTGGATGCGGCCGGCGTCAGGGTCATTTCCGCGGCCGGATGCACGGTGCGAGAGGCCCTTGCCTCGTTGAAGAAGGCCTGAGCCGTGTCGGTAAGCGCAGAAGGTGCAAAGATCGGCCAGAGGCTGGCCCGGATCAAGAACCGCCTCCTCGTCTTCAGCGGCAAAGGAGGGGTCGGCAAGAGCACGGTCGCGGCCAACTTGGCTTTTACGCTCTCCGAGAGGGGATACCGCGTCGGGGCCCTCGACGTCGACATCCACGGGCCCAACCTGGCCAAGATGCTCGGCGTCGAAGGCCGGAAGATCGATGGGACCGCCGATGGGATCCGCCCCGTTCCGGTCCGCAAGAACCTCACCCTCGTATCCATGTCCTTTCTCACCGCCGGCCCGGACAATCCCATCATCTGGCGTGGCCCCATGAAGATGAAGATCATCGAGCAGTTCCTGGGGGACGTCGAGTGGGGAGACCTCGATTGGCTGGTCATCGATTCCCCTCCGGGAACGGGCGACGAACCCTTATCCGTGGCCCAGCTCGTTCCCGCGACGGGGGCCGTCGTGGTCACGACGCCTCAAGACGTCTCCGTCCTGGATTCGAGGAAAGCCGTTGTCTTCGCCCAGAAGCTCAACCTCAAGATCGTCGGCATCATCGAGAACATGAGCGGCCTCGTTTGCCCCCATTGCGGCGGACGGATCGACCTGTTCAAGACGGGCGGCGGGGAGCGTGCAGCGTTCGAAATGGGCGTGCATTTCCTGGGCCGCATCCCCATAGACCCCCGGATCGTCGCCTCTGGCGATGACGGACGCCCCTTCATCGCCGGCGGGGGGGACTCGGAGGCGTCCCGGGCGTTCTCGGAAATCGTGGACAAGATCGTCGCCGGTGGAGTATCCTGATGAGAAATCCACGGAGGAACGCATGAAGAAGATCGGAATTATCATTTGCGGCCGTTACCAGACCTGCGGCGGCGGGAAGTGCCTGAGGTCCGTCCGGGAGCGCGTCGGAGGGTTCGCCCGCTACCCCAAGGACGAGCCCGTCGAGGTCGTGGGCTACTCGTATTGCGGCGGCTGTCCCGGCGGCAACGTCGAGTATGTCCCCGAGGAAATGAAAAAGAACGGCGCGGAGGTCATCCACCTGGCCACGGGGCTTGTCGTCGGCTACCCGCCCTGCCCGCGCATCCGCCAGTTCAAGCAGTTCATCGAGACGCGCTACGGCCTCCCCGTGGTCGTCGGCACCCATCCCATCCCGCTCAAGTACCTGGAGGTCCATCGCCGGTTGCCTTTCTGGGTCGCCATGAAGATGGAGGAGATCGCCGGAGACCTGATGAACGAGGACAGGTCGATCATGGAGGCCTACAACTGACATGCCGGCGGGATTGACCGCCGAATCGGTCACCTTGGGAATAGCCCGGCCTGAAACGTCGGATCTTTGATGGAAAGGCACGAGTCACATGAGCGAGGACGACCGGAGAGAAAAGCTGGAACAAGCGGTCCAAAAACTGCAGGAAGAGATCGAGCGGGACGTCCTCGCGACCTACGGGGCCACGGTGTTCGAGCACTGGAAGCATCCCCGGAATCTTGGGCTCCTGGAGAATCCCGACGGGTACGCCAGTGTCAAAGGGCCCTGCGGAGACACGATGGAGATGTCCGTGCGGGTGGACAAGGACGTCGTCGTCGCCTGCGGGTTTCAGACGGACGGCTGCGGCACGACGACGGTCTGCGGCAGCGTGGCCACGTGGCTGGCGACGAACCGGACCTTCATCGAAGCCCTCGGCGCGGTGAGTTCCCGCGGCATCCTGGAGGTGCTGGGGGGGCTGCCCGAGGCGGACGTCCACTGCGCCGAACTCGCCGCCGAAACGCTCCGCCGGGCCCTGGCCGATTACCTGGCCCACAAGAACGAGCCGTGGAAGAGCTCTTACCGTAAGCCCAGTCCGTGAAGCGGATGGGGACCGGCAGGCGCGGCGGCGGTTGAAATGGACGTCCGATTGCCGTAGAATCCCGCAATCAAGAAAAGGAGAATGCCGATGACTCGCGAAGAAGCGTGGGACCTGCTCAAGCAGCACCTCAAGAATAAGAACCTGGTCAAACATTGCCTGTCGGTCGAAGCCTGCATGAAGGCCTTGGCCGTCCGGCTGGGGCACGACCCCGAACCCTGGGGCCTGGCCGGCATCCTCCACGACCTCGATTACGAAGTGACGGAAAAAAGCCCCGAGCACCACACCACGGAAACGGTCAAGATCCTTCGGGAGAAGGGCATCGCCGAGCCGGTTATCCACGCCGTCCAGGCCCATGCCGGGAAAGTGCCGTGCGAGTCGCCCATGGACTGGGCCATTTATTCCGTCGACCCGCTCACGGGCCTCATCATCGCCGCGACCTTGATGCATCCGGACAAGAAGATCAAGTCCATCGACCTCGAGTTCGTCAAACGGCGCTACAAGGAAAAAAGCTTCGCCAAGGGCGCCCGCCGCGAGGAGATCGAAGAGTCGCGCAACCTCGGCCTGGAGCTCGATGAGTTCCTGACCATCGCCATCTCGGCCATGCAGGGCATCGATAAGGATCTCGGATTAGGCTAGCCTGGGTCCGGCAGACAAGGTTTATCTCCCGATTTCGGGTCATCATCGGAAGGTTCTCCGCCAATAGCCATCGCCTCTCTCCCCCCGGCCCCCCGGGAACCAGTCCCGGCGGTC
>CAZZCH010000114.1:2942-8279 GCA_964652895.1 uncultured Eubacteriales bacterium | reverse complement strand
TGGTCCGAGAAGGGGAGGGAAACGCCTCGTTTTCCCAGCAGGGGATTACCGACCTCCATGAAAGGCATGAGGAAGACCGGCCGGCCCTCCTCGAAGAAGCCGAAATACAGGGGCTTGAATCGATAGGTTTTTTCGAGGACCTTAGCCCACGCGGACGTGTGAAAAAATGAATAGTCGCCGGCGCGCAGCAACTCGGCATCCCAATCGGGGTATTCACTTGGATTGAGAATTCGCAGGTCCATGATGTTCGAGGCTCAATGATGATATAACAATGACAAGCCGATCGTATTACTCTTCGACCCGGTTGAACCGCACGCCATACCGTCTGAAGAAGAGGGCGACTTCGTCCCCTAGATCATTCCAGAATAGAGGCCGCTCCCTTTTTTCTATGTCGAGCCACATGACGTGTTTGCCGTTGAATGTCCTCCTGAGCTCGGCCGGGATGGCCTTCAGGCTGACAAAAACGTCCAAGGCCGGACTTCCCGTGTCCGAAAAGGGCTTCCCAAGGTCCTCCGTCGTAAATCCGCATAGCCAAGTTTTCCTGCGGCTGAATCCCAAGCGTTTTTTCACCTGGGTCGCCGCAAGCAGGCCGGGCTTCCGGACCACCGGAAATCCAGACCCGTCGAAATAGGCGGCCATTTCGTCGACGATTTTTTCGAAGATCCGGACTTTTTGCTCCTCGCTCAGCTTCTCCGGAAAATCAGGCGCCTTGCTGATGACCCGGGCCGGGTAGCCGGCGGCCAGGCTCATGGGCGGGATCGATTTAGTGACGAGAGAGTCGGGCGCGATGACGCTGCCGTCGCCGATCTTTGTGCCGGGAAGGACGAAAACCCGCCACGAAAGTGCGACTCGGTTTCCGATTTCGATGGGCTCGAAATCGACGCCGTAGCCGTCGAACCGGTTTTGCCAGGAGTTATGCCCGAACAGGAGGCCGTGCCCCCCGACGACGGAGTCGTCCCCGATCGTTATCGATTTGGCGGGGTTGATGAATGACATCTGCATGATCTGGCAGTTTTTCCCGAGCGTGAACCTCGAATCGTAGGACTGCAAGCCCCCGACGTACACTTGCTCATTGATCTTGCTTTCGTCCCCGATTTCGAGATAAGGCGTGTCCAAAAACGTGATCGAGCCGATCTTGACGTGTGAGCCGATCGTGATTTTTCTGCCCCGTATAATCGTCAAGGGGCCGATGCTGGTGTAATCCCCGATGGCGACGTCCGGCGCGCAAACCACCGACCCGAATCCGATCGAAACACCGCGGCCGATCTTGTATCCCTTGAGCCGGTAAACCGCCTTCTTCAGAAAACCCGGAAGAAACCCGATCAGGACGATCTGTTTAGCCGGTAATCTCGGCTTTTGGATCAGCATGACAGCTCCGGCTTTCCGGAATTCCCGTTACTCGACAATTTTCTCCCCCCCGTCGACGACCAGGGTGTGTCCGTTGATTCCCGAGGAGGCGTCGGAACAGAGGAACTGGGCCGCCCAGGCCACCTCATCGACGGTCGTGAGCCGCTTATTCGGAGAGCGCCGGATCCTCTCGTTCAGCCGCTCTTCGCGGTTCGGCAGGACACCCCAGGCGTCTGTCATGACGGCTCCCGGGGAGAGGACGTTTACCCTGATCTTCTTGTCCGCCAGTTCCAGCGCAAGATGCTTGGAAAGTGACTCCAGGGCGCCCTTCGAGGCGCCGACAAGTGAGTAAGTCGCCGCCGCCCTGTCCGCGCCGGACGAAGATATGGCGACGATACTAGCCCCGGGGGCGAACATCGAGAGCAGTCTCTGGACGAGATCCAAGTAAGCTTTAACGTTCAGGTCGAAAGTCCAGTCGAAATGGCGCAGGGTGAGCTGGCCGATCGGCCGATGGACGCCCGTGGCGGCGCAGTGGACCAGCCCGGAAACCGGCTGTCCCGCATACTGCGCCTCGCTGATCAACGTTTCCATGCCGCTCTGGTGGGTGATGTCGGCGCGGCAGATATCGATCCGGAGTTTTTCTTTTTTTATCGTCTCCGAAAACGCATCGGCGGACTTGATGTCGCGGACATGATTGGCCAGGACATGAGCCCCGGCCGAGGCCAGCCTCGTCGATATCGCCCGGCCGATACCGCGGGTGCCCCCCGTGACGATGATATACTTTCCGGCCAGCGAAAATAAGTCTTTCATTGTGCCCTCGTCATTCTTTGGAATGGGTCGTCTTCGCGAGATACGCCGCCAACACCTCGTCCCGGAAGACCGGCGATAGCTTGTCGAGGCCGATGAACGTGAACATGAGCTCGGCGGTGCAAGCCGTTTCGCCGTTGATTTCGACGCTGCAGCCGGCGGTGGCATAGCTATCCCGATTAGTGCGGATCTTACCATCTATTACGGCCATTTGCGAAGGTCCGACGTACTTGCGGAACTGGGCCGACCGGATCTGGGCCAGCATGGCCAACCCCCGTGTTTTTTGTTCGGCGTCGAGACACCGGCCGGCGGTTTGGGCCATCATCTCCGCCAAGAACGTACCGGGAACCACGGGGAAGCCGGGATAATGGACTTCGAAAATCTCCTCATCTTCTCTGATCCATTTTTTAGCGCGGATCGTTTTCCCGGGCACCAGTTCGATGATCTCGTCAACGAAAGTGAAAACCATCTGCGGCTTCCTGCGCCTGGAAGTCAGCTCAACTTCCCGTGCTGTTTGAGAATATTCAAAACATCGTCGACTCTTTGCAGATTCGAGATCTCCGCCTCCGACAGAAGAATACCGAAGCTTTCATCGAGGCCGGCCATCAGGTTCAATATGCCCAATGAATCCCAACCCGGGATATCGTCGCGCGCAGTTTCCGGCTTGATATTGTCGACAGGCTCCTCGAACAACTCGGCGATCCACTTTATCGCGTCAGCTTGCGTCATGACGTCAAACCTCCTGGTTTATTGCGCTGTATAGCCCCCGTCGACCATGAGGTCGATCCCCGTGATCCATCGACTCTGGGGCGCGAGCAGGAAACTGGCCGCCTTGGCGACATCCTCGAGCCGGCCTATTCCCAGGGGGAAGGAGCCCTCGATTTTCCTGACCTGCTCCTCCGATAGCTTGGAAAAAGACTCCTCGATCATCGGGGTCCGAATGAGCCCCGGGGATATGGTGTTAACCCTGATCCTCCGCGGGGCCAGCTCCATAGCCATGGCCCGGGCCGCCGCCGATATGGCCCCCTTGGTCGCCGAATAGCCGATTTGCCCGGGCATCCCCACGTGGCTGTAGATAGAGGACACGAAGAGGATCGCGCCCCCGGTTTCCTCCATGATGTCCCGGCGGCAAATGGCGCGCGCCAGTTCGATCCCGGCGGAAACATTGATGTCCATCATGGCATTGATCCCCTCGATTTTACAAGAGCTCAGGGGACGGGTTTCGACGATTCCGGCGCAGTGGCATAAGCCGTAGATCCTACCGGTCTTATCGCTCAAGCTTTTAATTTTGGGCAATATTTCCGCATGCGCCGCCAAGTCGAAACACAGGACGTGTGTTCGAGGGTCGGCGATCTGGGACGCCGTTTCTTCCAGGCGCACTTGGTTCCTTCCGATTAAAACCAATTGGGCACCGTTCCGACCCAATTCCACGGCTACGGCCCTGCCGATGCCGGATGAGGCGCCCGTCACGACGACCTTTTTTCCCTGGAAGTCCAAGAACAGCTCAGGCATTGTTCTCTCGCGCGGCTGGCGGATTATAGATGAGGTGATCGAGAACTGCGTCGCTCCTCAGATCGATGAGCGCCGATGCCCATGACAAGCCCACTCCGTAGCCGAGCAACATCAGCTTTAGGGCGCGGTCCGAGGGGCGTTTCAAGCCCCCTTGCGTGATTGTCAGCGGTATGGAGCAGCCGCCCACGTTCCCGAAAGCGTTGATGGTTATCGGGACTTTCTCGATAGGCGCCTTGAGCTTCTTGACCAGGTGCTTGATGATGAACTCGTTGGCTTGGTGGAAGATGAAATAATCGACGTCCTCGAACGTCGCCCCCGAAATCTCCATGGTTTCTTTGACCAAGGGCGGCACTCTCTCGAGCGAGAATTGGAAGATGTTGGCTCCGTCCATCTTGATGAAGTATTTTCTCTTATCTTCGTCGAAACGGTTCCGCAAACCGCCGGCTTCGACCACGAAATCGGTGAAGCGTGACCCGTCAGAGTGAAGCGCGAAGTGCCATTTTCCGGTTTCTTCGGGCCCTTCCGCCTCGAGGGCGGTGGCCGAGCCAGCGTCCCCGAACAGCAAGGCTACGGACCGGTCCGATTTGTAGCACATGCGGGAGGGCGTTTCGCCGACAAGGAGCAAGATACGCCGGAATCGTCCCTGATCGAGCATCATCGTCGATAGCCAGAGCCCATAGCAATAGCCGGAGCAGCCCAGCCCGACATCGAAGCTGGCGCAGCGGTCGGAAAGCCCTAGGCGGCTTTGAATTACGCAGGCCGTCGCGGGAAGGACATAGTCGAGCGTATGTGTGATAAATATCAGGGCATCGACGGATTCTCTTTCCCATTTCAGCTTTTTTAGAACGTCTTCCGCCGCGGCGACACAGAGGTCGCTGCAGCATATCGTATCGTCGGCCAGATACCTGGTTTTGACTCCGACCATCTGAATGAACCGCTTGATTTCTTCCGGAGTGAACTCCGTGGAATCTTCCAGCGTATCGAACTTGGCGGGGGGGACGCAGGTTGTGATCGCGGCGATCCTCGATTTTTTTACGGTCATGTTAGCCATGAACTCTCACCTTCTCATAATTCGACGTGATCCAAGATCGCTTCCGAATCCAGGTCGACGAGGGCGGCCCCCCAGGACAATCCCACGCCGTAGCCGAGCAACATCAAGGCCAGGGGACGATCGGCCGGCCGATTCAATCCTGCCTGGGTGATCGTCAGCGGAACCGACGGCCCGCCCGTGTTCCCAAAATCCTTCAAGATGACGGGGGCTTTAGCGCTCGGTATTTTTAGCTTGTTGATGAGATGCTTGATGATAAAATGATTGGACTGATGGAAGATGTAGTAATCGATGTCGGCGATGTCCGTCTGGCTGAGAAGGTGGGTGGCCTTGATGAGTTCGGGCACGCGCTTGATCGTGAAATTGAAAATGTTTGCCCCATTCATCCGGACGCAGTACTTTTGAGGGTCGTCGCTGAAGCGGTTGCGAAACCCGCCGGCCTCGATGATCATGTCTGTGTAGCCCGAACCGTCGGAATTGAGCTGGAAGAACCAGGGCTTGGATTCCGAGGCGCCCACGGCCTCGAGGGCGGTGGCCGAGCCCGAGTCTCCGAAGAGAAGGTAAACGGATCGGTCCGACTTGTCCGAAAAGCGAGTGGGCGTTTCCCCGTGAAGGACGAGCAC
>CAZZCH010000114.1:0-2842 GCA_964652895.1 uncultured Eubacteriales bacterium | reverse complement strand
GCGGCCAGGCATAAATCGCTGCTGCAGGTGGTGGGAGAAGCCACGCGCCGGTGGGTCACGCCGGCCAGCCCTACGACTTTCCGTACTTCTTCTTCGGTAAACTCGGTTCTTTCTTCTAAATTGTTGAAAACATGGTGGGGAACGCTGGTCGCTATTCCGGCGATACGCATACCCGTAATTCTACTCTTAGCCATCCGAATTCCTTAGCCCACCTATAGAATGTCTCATGTTCAGTATCTTGTCAATAGGCTTCCGGCCTAATTTCCAGATAACGACATCTGATATTAACGGGGACCCGTTGGGAAATCAAGGATTGTTCTTAAACTGACGGACATGGTTTACACCTAGGGCTCTCTTGGAGTGGCCGAGCCGACGGCAATAGTTTTGCTGGGCGTGGGGCTTATTTCTGTGAGTCTTCTTTTATGTCAACGTTGGCGGCATCTGGCTTAGATGTCTATTTGCGTTGTGTTTATTAGCGAAATCCCTGAAAGCCCTTTTGACCTGTTGTTCGGCTAACTCCATGATCTTGCATATCTCAGGAATGTTGATTTTGTTTTCCCAAGCATAGAGCAGAAGATCAAGTTGCTTAAAGGGCATACGAAAATACCATTCTTCGTCTGTTACCGGAGCGCTGTAAGTATCCGGACATGGCGCGCGGTTGATGATCTCCGGGATTACGCCTATGAACTCGGCCAATTGAAACACCTGGTTCTTGTACAGATGGGCTATGGGCTCGATGTCCACGCCCCCGTCGCCGTATTTGACGAAGAGTCCCTGAAGCGCTTCGCTTTTGTTGGTAGTTCCGCAAACGAGATAATTGTTTTTCTCGGAGTAATAATACTGGGTCATCATTCTGGCCCTGTGTTTGGTGCAGGTGGCGGCGATTATGCCCTGGGCCTGTTCGTTGCTGAGGCGCGTCGTTTTGGTCAAGCCTTGGGGGTCAACTGTGGTCAACGTGAAGAAGTTGTAACTATCCTTGTTGAGGATATCGGCAGGAAGGGTGATCTTCAGTTTATAGCCTTCGCCGAATTCAGGATAGATGGCCTTGGCCACGGCATCCCTTTTCTCATAGGTCCCGAAGGCCTCCAATAGGGGCGTAATATCAACGGTGATAGTTTCTATTCCAAGCAGCTTTGCCTGCTTCGTGGCGAATTCGGCGCTTTGAGGGCTCGATTCCTTGTCCGGAAGCAACAGGGCCAGGACCTTATCCTTGCCGACGGCCTTGACGGACAATGCGGCACTTAATGCCGAGTCGACTCCACCGCTGAGACCGATGACAATCCCCTTCCGGTGCATGGAAAGCGTCTGGTCCTTGATGAACGCGCTTATTCTTTCGGCTTCAGATGGGCAGTCAATCTTAAGGATTTCCTTAGAAAAGCTCATTGAACGATCCCTCTTGAGATGGTTTCAGCAAGATACCTGTCAAAGAGATAGCATTGCCCTGCGTACAAGTCAATAGAACACAAAGCTGCCAGGCTTATCCCCTTATATCGTGCCGGCGGCGGCTTCATGGACGACCATCTTGGACTCAGTCTTTGTCGGGGTCTCGACCAGGATACCCCGACTTTTCTGGGTAAAACCGCCCCGGTCGGCGATCGTGTCCCGGGCTGCCGTGAGCCACGCATCGATCCCTGCGTAATCGGGATGGTGCCGGTCGTCGTTGTTGATGGGATAGAGGATGTGCTTGGCGGTCCAGTAATCGAGGGCGACCGGGTCCTGGCTGGCGACGATCGTGTCGGCCCGATACGTGGCCGAGGCCGGATAGCCGGTGAGGGCGCCCTGAGAGACCCAGACGGCGTCCATGATGTTGAGGACGGGAGTATGGACGGAGACCATCATCTTGCCGCAGGTTTCGCCGAGGCCGCCGTAGTGCCGGAAGCCAGACTGGCCGTCCGACATCGAGACCAAGCCGTACACGTGCTTGAGGGCGCCGGTGATCTCCGATCCGCCCGTGTCGTGGTGCTTGAGGACCGGAACGTTGATGAGCTTGAGGTTTGTGCCATAAGATGCCCCATTCCAGACGCCTTCTCGAAGTTCGACTCGACGGCCTCCAGCCGTGGTGAAACAGGGGTAGGAGACGTTTTCGTAGGTCCGGTAGCCGTTGGCTTGGTGCTCGCTGGCCCCGATGAACGTGCTCCGGATGGGATCGAGGAGAAACGCGGAGATGCGCGAATCGCGGAAGAGGCTGTCGACGAGCCAGAGGAACGAGTGGCTATCGTCCTGGGCGTTGGCGTGGACCTCGGTATTCCCGTTGTATGAGCTCGACGTGTCACAGGCGAGGCTGCCCCGGCCCTGGCCGTTCTCGACGATGACAACCTCCCCCTGGAATCCCTGCGGATGTTCGAGAACGCGCTGGATGAAGCCCCGGACGAGGTCGCTGTTCGTGCAGCCGCGGTATTTCCACTGGGCGTTGACCTTGATCAGGACAACGTCGTCAGGGGCGATGAGGCCGTTCGTGCCGTTCTCGGTGCCCGGGACGCTGGTCCGGTAGAACTTAAGTCCGTTTTGCCCCATCAGCTTGAGCAACGTGTTGACGCCGGCATGGCTATTTCCTGACGTGAAAGGATCTGCCGGGATCTGATTCACCTGGAAAAGCGCGTTACGTTGTTCGACCGGAGGCGGTTCCGGCGTGGGGGAAGTATCGCAACCACTGAAGGGGAGGGCGGCCGCCCCGGCCAAGGTCAGCTTAACAAAATGTCGCCTTTTCATGCTTGCGCCTTCCTTTGCAGAGATTGGCTGCTCGTCAATAATTTTAACAGATATCTCTGTTCTTATCCAGGCCGGCGAGTCGCGTTCAAGCTCGAGCGGAGTAGGTTTGAAAGGGCATTCTCGCCCATTTAAT
>CAZZCH010000113.1:1753-8378 GCA_964652895.1 uncultured Eubacteriales bacterium | reverse complement strand
AGCGCGGCGTTCGCAACGCTGAGGCCGGGAGTTCGAGTCTCCTACCGTCCACCATTTTTTTTGCCCCGGCGCCGGGCGCGTGCCGCGAGAAGGAGTCGAGATGATCGAACGCGAGATCTGGGTCCTGGCCGGCACGGCCGCCTCGCTCGGCCTCATCCATACTGTCATCGGCCCGGACCATTACCTCCCGTTCATCGTCATCAGCCGGGCCCGGCACTGGACGCTCCGCAAGACGCTCTTCGTCTCCTTCCTGGCCGGCCTCGGCCATATCCTGAGCTCGGTCGTCCTCGGCTTCGTCGGCATCGCCCTCGGCATCGCCGTGGCCAGGCTCGAGGGCGTGGAGTCGGCCCGGGGCGAGCTCGCCGCCTGGCTCCTCATCGGCTTCGGGTTGGCCTATTTCGTCTGGGGGATGCGGCGGGCCTGGAAAGACAAGCCGCACACGCATGCCCACCTCCACGGTAACGATGTGACCCACGAACATCCGCACGGCCCGGAACACGGTGCCCACGAGCACGTCCATTCGCACGAGAAAGCCGAGCACGCCCATATCCACGGCGAAGAGAAGAAGGCCAACATCACCCCCTGGGTCCTATTCACCATTTTCGTCTTCGGTCCTTGCGAGCCGCTCATTCCCCTGGTCATGTACCCCGCGGCCCGCCACAGCACGGCTGGCGTCGCCCTGGTCGCCGGGGCCTTCGGCCTGGTCACCATCGCCACCATGCTCGTCATCATTACGGCCGCCTCGTGGGGGGCGCGCTTCGTCCGGCTGGGCAAGCTCGAGCGGTACTCCCACGCCCTGGCCGGGCTGATGATCTTCGTCTCCGGCCTCACCGTCCAGTTCCTCGGCCTGTAGGGGGTCGCCCCATGACATTCGTCGCCGACTGTATGCTCGGCAAGCTGGCCAAGTGGCTCAAGATCCTCGGCTTCGACGTCCTCTTCTTTCCCCGGGCCGAGGACAGGGACCTGGTCGAGATCGCGCGGCGCGACGGGTGCGTCCTCCTGACCCGGGACACGGGGCTCATCGAAAGAACGGCCAAGCGGCCGAACCGCCTGTTCGTCCGGAGCGACGTTTGGGAAGACCAGGTCGTCCAAGTCCTCGACGAACTCGAGCTGTGGGACGACGTCCGGTCGAACACGCGGTGTATCGAATGCAACCTCCCGCTCAAAACCCTGACCAGGGAGCGGGCGCGAAACCTGGTCACGCCCTACGTCTCGGAGCACGCGTCCTCGTTCGCCATCTGTCCGGGGTGCAGCCGCGTCTTCTGGCAGGGCACGCATTACGGCGACATGGAGCGGAAGATCGAAAAGCTTATGGAACGGCGGAGAAAGGCTATAACCGGATGATCTCGACGTCCTGGCGGACAAGCCGCAGGAAGTGCTCGTCACGCGTATAGATCGTCCGGCAGCCGGCGGCGACGAGACTGGCCAGGACGAGGGCGTCGATGGCCGGCATCCCCGTTCCGTGCGCAATCCCGGCAGCTTGGTCCGCGGTTTCGGCGGTGAGCTCGAGGATCGTCACGGAGCGCGTGAGGTGCACGGTGAAGTCGGACCACGAAATGTTCTTTCTGAACGAAAGACGCCGAAGCTCGAACCGGGTCAGAACGGAAGCCGCGATGTCCTCTTTTTCGAAGACCCTCAAGGCGGTGGGGTCCCCCTCGCGGAGGGCGAAGAAGAACCCGGTGTCAACTCCTATCATCCGATTCTTTCGTCCGCTCTTCGTGGAGCTCATCCCACGAGCCGAGGTCTGCGGTCCGGAGCGCCCTGATGAGATCGGCCTTGGCCTTTTTCCTCATTTCGAGGTCCAGGTGGGTCTCGACGGCCGTCCGGATGAGCCGCGACACGGAGGTCTTGCGGTTCCTAGCCTCGGCACGGAGCTCCTTCAAAACATCCTCCGGTAAATAGAACGATACAGCAGGCATATATTTCTCATTTAAAACATATATCATACTAAGATACATGTCAAGTTTTCCAGATTATAAGAAAGGGTGGCGCTGCATCGAGGTCATATTTGAAGGAAGCCGCGAAGATAAAACGGACGCTTCCGGTCTCCCCTCGATTAAGGTATAGTTCTACTTTTAGTGGAGGATGATTTGAGAAAGCGCCCGTCCTTTGGTTTTCTGACCCTTCTCTTATCCCTGACGGCGCTGTCCCTGGCGCCGGCCTGCTCGGCCAAGAATCCGGTTGCGCCGGGTCCCAAGGGGCACCTCTTTATCGTCGGGGGCGGCGACCACGACGAACCGCTTATGAGGCGATATGTCGAGCTGGCCAAGGGTTTCGGCACGGGCCGGATTATCATCTTCACCATGGCCAGCGGCGTCCCGCTCGAAGTCGGGCCGGAGCTCGTCGCCGAGTTCCGGAACTACGGCGTCAAGGACGTCGTTTATTACCAGCTGACCCGCGATGAAGCCATGAAAGCCGACAGCGCCAAGATCCTCGACGGCGTGAGCGCCATCTGGTTCGCCGGCGGGGACCAAGCGCGGCTGACCGCGGCGCTGCTCGACACGCCCATCCACGCGCGCATGCTCGAGCTCTACGCGGAGGGATGCCTCATCGGAGGCACAAGCGCCGGCGCGGCCGTCATGAGCGAGGTCATGATCACCGGCGACGAGAAACGGACCAAGAACGAAGACGAACTGTGGCAGACGGTCGAAGCCGATAACGTCGTCCGCGTGCGCGGCTTCGGCTTCGTCAAGAACGCCATTATCGACCAGCATTTCCTGGTCCGCCGGCGGCAAAACCGCCTGATCAGCCTGGTCCTGGAGAACCCATCCCTCATCGGGGCCGGCATCGACGAGGCGACGGCCATACTGGTCCGGCCGGACGGCAAATGGGAGATCCTCGGCGAGAGCCAGGTCTACGTGGTCGACGCCCGGAAGGCGATCGTCTCCAAGGCCCCGTCCAACAAGCTCGGCGCCCACGGCCTGGCCTTGCATCTCCTCCTCCCCGGCGATGTTTTCGACCCGGTCAAGGGCCGCGTGGAGGGCCCGTCGCAATGAGCCTGAAGAAGCTCAAGCTCCCGCACACGCTCATCCTCATCTATATCATGGTCGTCCTGACCGCGGCCGCCACCTGGATCATCCCCGGCGGCCAATATCAGCGCGTGGAGAAGGAAGGCCGGACGATCCCCGTGGCCGGGTCTTACGAGCGGGCTGAGAGCCGGCCGCAGGGGCTCGGCGCGCTCTTCGTCTCACCGGCCCGGGGCTTCGTCGACGCCGCGGCCATCATCATCATCGTCTTCATCTGCGGCGGCGCGTTCTCCGTCATCCAGAAGACGGGGGCCATTACAACGGTCATCCATAATCTTTCCCTGAAATTCGGCCGGAGCAAAGCCCTCCGGGTTCTTTTTATCCCCGTGACCATGATCATCTTTTCCCTGGGCGGCGCCATCTGGGGCATGTGCGAGGAGACCATGCCCTTCATTCTCATCTTCGTCCCGCTCTCCTTGTCGCTCGGGTACGACACCATCGTCGGGGTCGCCCTGCCGTTCCTGGGCGCGGCGGCCGGGTTCGCCGGCGCCTTTTTCAACCCATTCACGGTCGGCATCGCCCAGGGCATCGCCGGCCTGCCCCTCTATTCGGGGTTGGGCTACCGGCTCATCGTCTGGGCCGGCGGGACGGCCATCGCCATCGCCGTCGTCACGCGCTACGCGGGCCGGATCCTCAAGGACCCGACGAAGAGCCTGACCTACGAAGAGGACGTCGAGAAGCGGAAGAAGCTCCAGGTCGGGGGCCAGGTGATCGAGAAGTTGGCGTTGACGGCCGCCCACAAGCGGGTCATGATCGTCTTCGCCGCGGGCTTCGGCGTCATGGTCTTCGGCATCCTGAAATACCAATGGTTCATCCTCGAGATCGGCGGTGTTTTCCTGGCCATGGGGATCTTCTCGGGGATCGCGGGCAAGCTCACGAACGATGAGCTGGGGAGATCATTCGTCGAGGGGGCCAAGGACATGGTCAACGCGGCCCTGATCATCGGCACGGCCCGGGCCATCCTGCTCGTGGCCCAGGACGGCAGGATCCTGGATACCATTTTGTCGGCCATGGCCGGGACGATATCCCGGTTCCACCCGCTCATCTCGGCCGAGCTCATGTTCGTCTCCCAGTGCGTCATCAACTTCTTCGTCCATTCGGGGACGGCCCAGGCGGCCCTGACCATCCCCATCATGGCCCCGCTCGGCGACTTGGTGGGGATCACCCGCCAGACGGCCGTCTTCGCCTTCCAGCTGGCCGAGTACATCAACCCGGTCCTGCCAACCTCCGGCGTGACCATGGGCGTCCTCGGCCTGTCCGGGTTGAAGTGGGAGAAGTGGGCCAAGTGGCTCGTGCCGCTTCTTATCCTCTGGGTCCTCTTCGCCGCCCTGACCCTCATCCCGCCGGTGCTGATGAAGTGGGGCCCGGCCTGAGGGGCTGTCCCCGAAGGGGGCTGTCCCTCTTTTCCTGAAGCGCCTTCCTCACGGAATATGCCCTCATGGTTTCCATGAGGGCCGCCGTCCCATGCTTTTACCGAAGTCGCCCTACCGGAGGCCGACGCAAGCGGGGAATATCGTTGAGTATTTTGTGATCAGGGTGGAATCGGAGGGGTTTTGGAGCCGCGGCTAGTCCACGCGCCCGAGCTGGCCGCAGGCCGCCATGAGAGCCCGGCCCCGGGGGCTTCGCAGCTTGACCAGTGCGCCGGCCGCCTCGAGGCGCTTTGTGAACGACTCGATCTCGGCCTCGGTCGGCGCGCGGCCGACGGGGGAGGAGCCGGGGTTGTAGGGGATGAGGTTGAGGACAGCCCGGCCGGATGGCGCCGCGGCCCGGAGGAAGGCAGCCGTCCCCTCCGCCGCGCCCGGGCCGTCGTTCCGTCCCGGGATGAGGCAGTAGTTCACCGCGAGGGCGAAATTGCGGCGCTGGGGATAAAGGGCCAAGACGGCGGCCAGGGCCTCGAGGCCCACGCCCCTGCTTGCCGGCATGAGCTCGCCGCGGAGCCCTTCGTCCGGCGCGTTGAGGCTCACCGAGAGATTGAGGCGCTTGAGCCCGAGGCCCTTGAGACGGGCGATGCCCTCGGGCAAGCCGAGCGTGCAGACCGTGATATCGTCCTGCGAAAATGCGGGGCCGGATTCGTCGAGGAAAACAGCGAGGGCTCCCGTGAGGCCCTCGAAATTGTCGAGCGGCTCGCCCATGCCCATGAAGACGATCTGGCCAATGTCCCAGCCCAGGGTCAGGCGGGCCGCCGCGTACTGGCCCACGATCTCCTCGGGCCGGAGGTCCCTCACGAAGCCCCGCCGGCCGGACTCGCAGAAGACGCAGCCCATGCGGCAGCCCACCTGGGAGGAGACGCAGAGGGTGGCTGGTCCGGGTCCGGGGACGCGGCGGGCCACGGGAATGCGCACGCATTCGACGCGCTGGCCGTCGTCGAGCCGGAGGAGGGCCTTGGCCGTCGTCCCGAAGGGCCCCTCCTCCTCGACGACGTCCTCGACGGCGGGCAGTCGGAGCGCAACGCGGGCGGCTAGGGCGGTGGCGGTCTTCTTGGCGATGGCCTCGCGATCGGGCTCGAAGCGGCCCTCGGCGAAGGCCCGCCTATAGAGGCGGCCCAGGGCCTGCGAGCGTCCGCCGCGGCCGGCCAACGCCTCGAAGGCCGGACGGGTCAAGCCCAGGATGTTGACACGCCCGTCGGTCTCCGTCATGGGGCCACTGTAGTGGAATCCCGGCCCTGAATCAATCGGGCAGCAGGGGCGGCTTGGGAGAGGATTCCAGGCCGGGCGTAGGCGCGTTCCTCTCATGATCTATTGACAACTCTTTGACAAATCCTTGACAACCCCCGATGAGGATTCCCCTATATTGAGCGCGGCATCCGATGAGGAAACGGTAATGATCCGTGATTCAAGGGAGGAATGAAATGACTAAGTCCTACCGGAATGCGTCCATGGTCATCCTGCTCGCTCTCTTGGCCTCGGGTTGCCTAGCCCCGCTTTCGAACAGTTTTTCGGCTAGGTCCCTGGGCACGGGGAAGATCGAGTTTGACGGAGGAATGGTGGCTTTCGTCAACCAGGAAGACTCATTTGCACTTCCCGCCTTTACGATCGCCGTAGGCCTGTCTTCGGGTTTTGACCTCGGCGTACAGATGGAGAGCGCCAGCATTGGCGTTTTTGGAAAATATTCCTTCATCATCAACAACAAAGAGAGGGGATTTTCGTTGGCTGGTGTCCTGGGCGCCGGCGCAGTCGCTTCCGGTTCCTACGCCTATGCAGGGCCTGTGCTGAGCTACAAGTCCAAGGCCGTTGAGCCATATTTTGTGGGACGCTTCAACTCTGTCCACTATGGAGAATCGGAAAATTGTCTTGATATGGAGGCTGGCACCTATACTTATGTCCAATTCACGCTGGGCAGCATCTTCTGGCTCACTCAAAGAGTCGGATTGAACGTCGAGGGAAGCGCCTTTTCCGGCAATCTCGGCAGGGCGGACTTTGAGGATTTCGGTGTCTCGTCCTTCGTCGTCCTGGGAGGGATCAAGGTCCGCTTTTGATGAGGCCGGAGACGCGCGATTTCTGAGAGGCTGTGAGGTCCGATCCGAACAGGTCCAAACGGAAATCTGCCGGAAAGAGAGCGCCCCCCCATCGCAAAGGCCGGCCAAGCCATAACGCTTTTCG
>CAZZCH010000113.1:0-1653 GCA_964652895.1 uncultured Eubacteriales bacterium | reverse complement strand
GAACGCGGATTGTTCAAAACGACGGACGGCGGGACGACCTGGTCCAAGATCCTCTATATCAACGAGCGGGTCGGGGTCATCGATGCCGAGATGGATCCCGTCGATCGGAACATTCTGTATGCCGCCGCCTGGGAACGGGACAGAAAACCGTGGGGGCATGTCGTCGCCGGGGTCGGCAGCGGCTTCTATAAATCGACGGATGCCGGCAAGTCCTGGCGGAAGATCACGCGCGGGCTGCCCGGCGGAAAAGACCTGGGCCGGATGGGCATCGAGATCGCCCCGTCGAATCCCAAGGTCCTCTACATTTTGCTCGATAACGAAACGCTTCGCCCGGCAGATCCCAAGGCCCGGGACCCGCGGCCGCAGCCGATCCGGGGGGAAGTCTACCGCTCGGACGACCGGGGAGAGTCCTGGACGAAGGTTAACGCGGGCGATCTCGGCACGACCATCGGTTACGACTGGAACCTGATGAAAATATGCCCGGACGATGAGAACGAGATCTATGTCGCCGGGAACCGCTTTCTGATGTCCAAGGACGGGGGGCGGACTTATGCCCAGATCGGGGGGACGATCGTCCCGCTGCTTTACAAGGAAAAACGCGAATTTCCGCTCGACCACCACGCCCTGTGGATCGACCCCGCCAACCCGGACCGCATCCTTCTCGGGACCGATCACGGACTCTATCTCTCCTACGACCGGACGAAAACGTGGCTTTTGAATAACAACCTGCCGATCACCGAGTTTTATGCCGTCGCGGTCGACGAGGAGGATCCCTACAACATCTACGGCGGGAACCAGGACAACGCCGCGGTCGTCGGACCGAGCACCGGCAGCCTCGACCCCACGGCCCCGAACCTCTGGAAGCAGGTCTATCTGGACAGGTGGGGGGGCGGCGACGGATTCGTCACCCTGCCCGACCCGACCGACGCAGCGAATATCTATTATTTCACCGGCCGGACGGTCTTTTTGAAGAACATGGTCGACGGCAAGCAGGTCGACGTCACGCCGCGGCCGCCCGCGTCCGAAACGGGGCTCCGCTACAATTGGATGGTCCCGTTCGTGATTTCTCCCCACGATCCGAAGACCCTGTATTACGGCGGAAACAAGCTCTTCAAATCGACCGACAAAGGCGCGAATTGGGAGATCATCAGTCCCGACCTCTCGACGAATCCCGGTCCGGAACGACAGGGGAATATTCCCTATGGAACCTTGACAACCGTCTCGGAATCGCCCCTCCAGCCGGGGGTCATCTACGCCGGGACCGACGACGGAAACCTGCAGGTGACCCGGGATGGAGGAAAGACCTGGACTCTTATCGTCCGGGGGCTCCCCTCGAAATGGGTCAGCCGGGTCACAGCCTCGGGGCACGAGGCGGGGACGGTCTATGCCGCTCTGACCGGGTACCGCGAGGACGATTTCCGGACATACCTGTTCAGGTCCACCGATTACGGCCGGACCTGGGCGTCGATCGCGGGCAACCTCCCCGACGAGCCGGTCAACGTCGTAAAAGAGGACCCTAAAAAAGCGGGGATCCTCTACATCGGGACGGACCTCGGAGTCTATGCCACGCTGGACGGCGGCGCGACCTGGGTCTCTCTATGCAATTCGCTGCCGACCGCGGCCGTCTATGATCTCGTCGTTCATCCGCGGGCG
>CAZZCH010000112.1:0-8659 GCA_964652895.1 uncultured Eubacteriales bacterium | reverse complement strand
GAGATCAAAGATTTTCTACTTGATAGCGGAAGTCTTTTCTTTGACACGACAATCCTTCATGAGAACCGTTTTTACTTCATCCATATTATCGATCTCGACGGCAAGAATGATGAGTATCTCCTTCCAGCCGCCGTGAGATATGGCGGACAACCTGAGGACAACCACTTAGATATTTTTGAAGCCAAATTCCGAAAGATATGGGGACTGCCTTGGGCCTTCATAGATGTTCTTGACGGGCATGTATATTCGACATGGACCGGGAACCTCGAGATTATAAAAATAGACAGGACAAATCGGCAGTGGATGACATTCGGCAAGAAAACAAATAACTATCACCCCCTGCAGTTGGAAGAGACGGCCATAGCATCGGGACAAAGCGCCAAACAAATATGGGATCAGAAGGGAAAAGAGCGGACGAAGTATTCGTGGGTTGGCGGACTATTCGCCGACAGGGAATTGATAGGATTAATGTATTTGACCTTTGATAGAAAAACATCGAATTGGATCACGTACCTTCAGCTTTATGATCCCAATGGGGTTTTTCAAAACGAATATCAGCTCCCGGATGTGATCTCCATCAATGCACATATCCAATAATATTATTGTCGAGAAACAGGATTTCTGTATTTTCTCAACACGATCGACCAAGAAGATAAAGAAATCGGATTTGAAATATTGAAATACAAAATCCGGGAATGAAAACGGATTGTAATAAAGGGGCCGTACTATCAGGCCAGGATATTCTCGAAGAAATCGTTCCCCTTGTCGTCGACGATGATGAAGGCCGGGAAGTCCTTGACCGTGATCTTGTAGATGGCCTCCATGCCCAGCTCGGAGTAGACCACGACCTCGTCTTCATCGCCTAGTTCGAACTCAGGAATCGGGTTGACGGATTGCCGGTTATTGGCTTATACTGAGTTCTCCACTCGGGCAAGAAGAGGCACCGACCAGGCTCGGGTGGCATGGCAGAAAGCACGGAAAAAGCATGGCCGGTAACTCACGAAACGGACCTCGGAGCGCATGATCATGGATAAGAAGACGGGTTCCTTCATCCGGGTCTACTGTCCGGAATTATTGGACACGATCACGCCGGGAGAATGGACGGATTGTCCTTTTTATCGTGGCCAGAAACTCGATCTCTCGAACACGGAAGAGGCCCTCAAGCAGATCTTCCGCTGTCACGTTCAGTGCGACTGCAAGATCTTATATCAGTACTACGACGGGGGCAAGCTCGTCGAGAAGGTCGAGGAGTCCGTCAAGGACCAGGAGGGCCTGCGTCAAATCCTCTCCCTGGTGATGAAACAGGCGAAAAAGACCGACGACAAAAGGGCGAAGAGAGTTTTCATCGTCGACGACGACCTCGATTTTCTGGAGATCCACTCCACGGTCCTGAAGAACAGGGGCTACGCGGTCGTTACGGCCCAGAGCTCAAAAGAATGCCTGGAAAGGTTGGAGATGGACCGGCCCGACGTAGTCGTTTTGGACGTTATGATGGAACAGTTCGACGCCGGCTTCGAAGTGAGCAAGAAGATCAAGAAGAAATACCACGACCTGCCCGTGATACTCCTGACGTCCATCGGGATTCAGACGGGCCTGGAATTCTCTTCCAACGCCGACGTTTTGGGGGTCACCGGAGCCGATCTTCTTCTCGATAAGCCGGTCAGCCCGGAAGTCTTCGTCGCCGCGATCGAAAAATTGACCGCAGCCAAGGACTAGCGGACAGAGATCCCTGGATCCCATGGACATTCTCAGCATCTCCGATACGAGATGCCGCAAATGCTACCGTTGTGTCCGGGAGTGTCCCACCAATGCCCTTAAGATCGACCAGGGGACGGTCAAGCGAAGCTGGGACCGGTGCATCCTTTGCGGGATCTGCTATCGGCATTGTCCCCACGGTGCGGTGAGCGTCAACACCGGCGTTAAGCAAGTCCAGGCGCTTCTCGAATCCGGTCAGAAAGTCGTCGTCTGTCTGGACCCCACGTTTCCGGCGGTCCTCGAACGGGGCACGCCCGGCCAGCTCGTCACCGCTCTCAAGAAGCTCGGCTTCTCCGAGGTCTGGGAGTCTGCGATCGGGGGGGACCTCGTGGCCGGGGCCTACCGCTCCTGGCTCGCCCGGAACACGGAGTCCTCCTGGATTTCCTCGTTCTGCCCCTCTTTGGTCTATTATATCGAGAAGTTCGCGCCCCATTTTATCGACCGGCTCGTGCCGATCGTATCCCCGATGATCGCCTGCGGCCTGGCGGTCAAACACCTCAGGGGGGCCGAGACAAAGGTCGTCTTTGTCGGATCCTGCATTTCCAGGATTTGGGAGCGCATGGACCGCTTTGGGAATAAGGCCATCGATTATGTCCTGATCTACCACAACATCACGAGCCTCCTCGAGGCGAGGGGGATCGATCGCGAAGCGCAAGAGCCGTCGGAGTTCGACGGTCCGCCGAACAGTCTGGGACGAATCCTGAGCATTAGCGGAGGCATGAGCAAGTGCGTCGGCTTTGATCAGGACCTCCTGAACCTGGATCACGTGGTCGAATCGGGGGCCGAAGAGGCCATGCGGGCCGTGAGACAGCTCCAGGAGGGAAAGATCCGCTCCCGTTTCCTGGACCTGTTGTTTTGCCAAGGCTGCATCCACGGCCCGGTGACGGACAAAAAGATCTCTGGTCCCAGCCGAAAGCAGATCCTCGTAGACTACATCAGAGCTCAGGATAAGCCGGTTTCGGTCGAGGAAGGAAATACCCTCAAGGCGCTGGAACAGCTGGATTTCTCCAGGAGATTCGCGGCCCGCGACGTTTCTGTGCCTGACCCCTCGGCCGCCGAGATCGAGGCCATCCTGGACCAGATCGGGAAAGCCTATCCCCTTCAGAACTTGGACTGCGGGGCCTGCGGCTATAGCTCCTGCTGGGAGAAAGCCAGGGCCGTCGTCCAGGGCCTGGCCGAGACGGAGATGTGTTATCACTATCTTCTGGAGAGCCTCCAGGGTCTTTATTCCCGCCTGGAAAAGTCCCACGTCCAGCTCAAGAGCTCCCATGAAGAGTTGGAGAAAGCCCAACGGCAGCTCATCCAGACCGAGAAGATGGCCTCTCTCGGGCAGCTGGCGGCTGGCGTCGCCCATGAGCTGAACAATCCTATCGGAACGATCATGATGTTCAGCCGCGTCCTGCAACGGGAGATGGACCAGAACAACAAGTGGCAGAAGGATATCACCCTCGTCGTGCAGGAAGCGGACCGGGCGGCCAAGATCGTCAAAGACCTGCTGAGCTTCGCCAAGGAAACTAAGATCCGGCCGGGACTCGTCAGCATCAACCGGGTCATCGAAGAAGCCCTCTCCCTACTGGTCAAACAGTCTCTTTTCCACAATATCGAAGTGGTCACTTATCTGGACCCCTCGCTCCCGACGACCTTCGCCGATTCGGACCTTCTGAAGCAGGTCTTATTCAATATCATCCTGAACGGCGCCCAGGCCATGGACGGCCGAGGAGCCCTGACCGTCAAGAGCTTGAGCGTCGACAATGGCCGAAGGATCAAGATCCGGATCCAGGACACGGGCAAGGGGATCCCCGAAAAGCACATCCCCCGGCTCTTCGATCCGTTCTTCACGACCAAGGAGAAGGGAACAGGGCTCGGCCTGGCCCTGGTCTACAGCATCGTCTCCAAGCACAAGGGGGCGGTCTCTGTGGAGAGCCAGCTGGGAAAAGGGGCCACATTCATCATCCTGTTGCCCGTCCTCGGCCAGGACGAATGGAACAAGAGCGAGGAGCCGGTCGAAGAACTGAAGGACGTTCCCGAAGGAAAAAGTTATGAAAGCCAGCGGAAAGATCTTATTGGTTGATGATGATCCCGATTTTCTGGAGATGCACAAGGCCGTCTTGCAGAACCATGGCTATGATGTGCTCACGGCGACGAGCGGGCAGGAAGGACTCGAGCGCGTCCGGGCAGAGATTCCGGATCTCATCATCTTAGATCTCATGATGGAGAAGCACGACGCCGGCTTCTCTTTCAGTAAGACGGTGAAGACCGACCCGCTATTCAGGAAAATCCCCATCCTCATGGTGACCTCCGTGGCCGAGGCCACCGGCTTCCGCTTCTCCCTGGAAGAGGACGGATATTGGATGAAGACCGACGATTTCCTGGACAAACCCGTCAGGCCCGCAGTTCTCCTAGAGCGAGTTGATAAACTCCTGCGGAAGCGAGAATAAGGACATTGAACGCGCCCGCCAAAATTCTGGTCGTCGACGATGAGATGGGGATCCGGGAGGGATGCCGCCGCGTCCTGGCCGAGGAGGGATTCGACATCGACTTGGCCGAGGACGGGACGATCGGGCTCCAAAGGGTTCAGGAGAAGGCATACGACCTCATTCTAGTCGACCTCATGATGCCTGGCATCGGCGGCCTGGACCTGATTAAAAAGATCCATGAGATCGACCCCGAGATCATCCTCGTGGTCATTACCGGCTACGCGACCATCGAGACGGCCGTCGAGGCGACCAAGCGGGGGGCCTACGACTACCTGCCGAAGCCTTTCACTCCTGAAGCCCTGGCCGTCCTGGTCAGGCGGGGGATCGAGAAACGGGAGCTGCGGCTCGAGGCCCAAAGACTCTATCACGAACGGGAGCAGAGGCTCCTCGAGCTGGCCGACGAAAAGAGCCGGCTGCGCAGCATCATCGGCTGCATGGCCGACGGAGTTCTGGTCACCAACCTGCAGCGTCAATTGGCCCTGTGGAACGCCTCGGCCGTGAGGATGCTCAGGCTCAGCGGCACGGACGAGCCCGGCAAAGTCCTGGATCATTACGTCAAGAATCGGGCCCTCGTCGAATCTCTTGACCGGATTCTGGGCTCGCAGGACGAGAGTTTCTCGATGATCGGCCAGGAGATCCAGACGGAAAACCCGAAGTCGGTATTGATGGCCCAGATGGCCCCCATCCGGGACGAACAAGGCAGGCTGCTGGGGGCCGTCACGGTCATCCGGGACATCACCAAGCTCAAGGAGATCGAGACGATCAAGTCCCAGTTCGTCTCGATGGTCGCTCACGAGCTCCGCTCGCCGCTGGCGGCGATCGAAGGCTGGCTGAGTGTCGTGCTCTCCGGGGAAGCCGGCGGCGACGAGGAGCAGAGGCGAAGATGGCTGCTGCGGGCGAAAGAGCGGGCCAACTCCCTGCTGGCCCTCGTCCGAGACCTCCTGGAGATCAACAAGATCGAGGCCGGGAAGGTCGCCCAGAAGATGGAAGCCGTCCCGTTGACGGACATGATCGGCAAGATCGTCGAATTCTTCAAGCCCGAAGCCGAACGGCAGCATGTCTTGCTCGAGATGAAACCGTCCGTCCCGCTTCCGGCCATTCAGGCCGACGTCCGGGACATGGAAAAGCTTTTCACGAACCTCGTCAGCAACGCCATCAAATACAACACGGAAAACGGTTCCGTCACGATCGAGACATCCCTGGACGCGCATTTTGTCGGGATCCACATCCGCGACACGGGCATCGGGATAGCCCCGGCTGACCTGCCGCGGATCTTCGAAGATTTCTTCCGGGTCGAAACGAAGAAAACGAATAGAATCAGCGGGACCGGCCTAGGGTTGACGATTGCCAAGAAGATCGCGGACTCCCACTTCGGGCATATCGAGGTCGAGAGCCAACCGGGCCGGGGAAGCACGTTCTCCGTTTACCTTCCTTACAAGAAATGAACGAAAGGCGCATAGAACGGCCATGATTCCCGCCGCAAAACATCAGTTGAACGAGATCCTTAGAAAAGAACATCTGGCGCCGGGCATCACGCTTTTCGAGGTCTATACGCCCCTCGTCGCCCGGGCCGTCCTGGCCGGCCAGTTCGTCGTCGTTCGCGCCGATGATTATGCGGAGCGGATCCCGTTGACCGTGGCCGACCGCCACTTCGAGAACGGGACGATAACCCTCATCGTCCAGATCGTCGGCCTATCCACGCAAAAAATGGAACGGTTTCAGGTCGGCGACGCGTTTCTCGATATTATCGGACCCCTAGGCCGGCCGACGGAAGTCCGGAAGGCCGGGACCGTCGTCTGCATCGGCGGGGGCGTTGGCGTCGCGCCCGTTTACCCCATCACCAAGGCCTTCCGTGAGGCCGGGAACCGGATCATCTCCATCATCGGCGCCCGAAACAAGGAGATGATCATCCTGGAAAATGAGATGAGGGCTGTAAGCGATGAGCTTTTTGTGACGACGGATGACGGGACGGCTGGCCGTCACGGGTTCGTGACCGACGAGCTCCGGCGGATCATCGCCGACCAGGTGCCGATCGACCTCGTGGCCGCCATAGGTCCCGGAATCATGATGAAGGCCGTGTGCGATTTGACCAGGAAATGCGGAATCCCGACGATCGTCAGCCTGAACTCCCTGATGGTCGACGGGACCGGCATGTGCGGTAGCTGCCGGATCACCGTGGGCGGCCAGACGAAATTCGTCTGTGTCGACGGCCCCGAATTCGACGGCCATCTTGTGGATTTCCAAGAACTCCTCAAGCGCTCGGAAATGTATAAGCGCGAGGAGCACCGGGCCTTGTGGGACCATGAGTGCCGGCTCTCGGCCGCCGAGAAAATGCTGGAAAAGGCCAACAAGCGGGAGGCCATGCCGAAGCAGGACCCCAAGCTCCGGGTCCAAAACTTCAACGAGGTCGCCCTGGGCTACACCAAGGAGCAGGCCCTGCGCGAAGCCTCGCGCTGCCTCGCCTGTAAGAAGTCGCCCTGTATAGCCGGATGCCCCGTCGATGTCGACATCCCGGGTTTCATCGCGTTCATGCGGCAGGGCGATTTCATCGGGGCCATCCACAAGATCAAAGAGAAGAACAGCCTGCCGGCCATCTGCGGACGCGTCTGTCCGCAGGAGGCCCAGTGCGAGGCCTCATGCGTGCTGTCCAAGAAAGGCCAGCCTATCGCCGTCGGCCGGCTGGAACGATTCGTAGCCGACTTCGAGTTCCAGCAAGGCGACATCCGCGTGCCGAAGAGCCCGCGCCCAACGGGAAAAAAAGTGGCCGTCATCGGGGCCGGCCCGGCGGGCCTGACGGCGGCCAGCGACCTCATCCAAATGGGGCACGGCGTCACGGTCTTCGAGGCCCTCCACAGGTCGGGCGGCGTCCTGGTCTATGGGATCCCCGAGTTCCGTCTGCCCAAATGGATCGTCCAGCGCGAGAGCGAATATATCGCCAAGCTGGGAGTCGAGATCCAGGTCAGCCAGGTCGTCGGGAAATCCTTCACTATCGATGACCTTTTCCGGAACGGCTATGACGCCGTCTTCATCGGAACCGGCGCCGGCTTGCCGCACTTCATGAAGATCCCCGGCGAGAACCTCAACGGGGTTTACTCGGCCAACGAGTTCCTCACCCGGGTGAACCTCATGAAGGCCTACCTTTTTCCCGAATTCCATACGCCCGTCCACTATGGGCGGAACATCGCCGTTGTGGGCGGCGGGAACGTGGCCATGGATTCCGCCCGGACATCGCTCCGCCTGGGGGCCGAGAACGTCTATCTGATCTACCGCCGGGCAAGAGAGCAGATGCCGGCCCGTGATGAGGAGATTGAGAATGCCTTCGAGGAGGGCGTCCAGTCGCGCTTGCTGACGACACCCGCTCGCATTCTAGGGAACGAGCGGGGCTGGGTCAAGGGGATCGAGTGCCTTGAGATGGAGCTTGGCGAGCCCGACGAATCAGGCCGCCGACGGCCGATCCCCAAGAAAGGCTCGGAACACGTCATTGATGTCGATATGGTCATCATGGCCATCGGCCAAGGGCCCAATCCCTTGCTAACTTCGACGACACCCGATTTGGAACTCACCAAGGCCGGCAACATCGTCGCCGATGAAGCCACGGGCAAGACCTCGAAGCATGGCGTCTTTGCCGGCGGCGATATCGTCACGGGCGCGGCCACGGTCATCTTGGCCATGGGGGCGGGCAAAAAGGCTGCCCAAGCGATCGACGCCTATCTGAAAGATGGGCAATGGTGACGCCCGGGACATTTCGGCTGCAGACGGTAATCGCCCGATAATCTGCAGAACGAGTGAGCGGGCAGGACGGAGGAAAGCACGGCCAACGGCCGGGCCGCAAGACGGATCGTCAGCTGGCTGCCGCAATAACGGAGGCCCGGGCCCCCGTCAGGCCAGGATCTTTTCGAAGAAATCGTTCCCCTTGTCGTCGACGATGATGAAGGCCGGGAAGTCCTTGACCGTGATCTTGTAGATGGCCTCCATGCCCAGCTCGGGGTAGGCCACGACCTCCTGGCTGGTGATGCAGTCCTTGGCCAGCCGGGCGGCCGGGCCTCCGATCGAACCCAGGTAGAAGCCGCCGTTGGCCTGGCACGATTCGGTCACGACCTTGGAGCGGTTGCCCTTGGCCAGCATGACCAGGGACCCGCCCATCTTCTGGAAGATCGGAACGTAAGCGTCCATGCGGCCGGCCGTCGTCGGACCGAATGACCCTGAAGGATAGCCGGGCGGGGTCTTGGCCGGGCCGGCGTAATAAATGATGTGGTCCTTGAAATAGGCCGGCAGGTCCTCTCCCCTGTCGATCTTCTCCTTGAGCTTGGCGTGAGCGATATCCCGGGCGACGATGATCGGACCGCTGAGCATGAGCAGGGTGGCCACGGGATACTTACTGAGCGTGGCCCGGATCTCGGACATCGGCCGGTTGAGGTCGACCGGGA
>CAZZCH010000111.1:0-8890 GCA_964652895.1 uncultured Eubacteriales bacterium | reverse complement strand
TCGAAATAAGACTCTCTCCGCACCGGCCGATGCCACAACTTATTGAGTAATTACTATTAATGTCCCCCTCGGGGATGGTTGAAATCCCTCGCCTTGCAGGCGAAGGGAAGGATAGTGTAATGTGATCGCATGCGACGCTACCAAGTGGGAGCGCACACGAAGCATGACCTGAAGGTGCATTTGGTATGGATACCAAAATACCGGAAAAAGGTACTGACGGGGGACATCGCGATTCGTGTGCGCGACCTGATCCGGCAGATCGCGATGGAGCACGAGATAACGATATTGTCAGGTAAAGTGGCATGCGATCACATTCACGTCTTGGTCGCGTATCGGCCCCATGTCGATGTAAGCACGATTGTGCAGTGGCTGAAGGGGATATCGTCTCGAGTACTCCTTCAGGAGTATCCGCACTTGCGAAAGAAGTTTTGGGGAAAGCATTTCTGGGCGCGGGGATATCTGGCGGTGACGACGGGGACGCTGACAGATGACATGGTCCAAAAATATATAGCAGAACAAGAAGGAGAACCAGTGGTGGACGATAGTCGATTTGTAATCGACAAATCTTTAAACCTACCGCCTTCCAGGCGGTAGGTGTTTAGTGGAGTAATACATATAAATAAATGTAATGAAAGAGAACATATAATAATTGTCAAGTATAATATTTCTCTTGATTTATGGTGATAAATAATGTTATAATCATTATGTACGATAATAGGACATATTTTAGACATAACGGTAGCGCGGAACATGGCTCGCAATTTCTCTTTGATCGCCTGCGCAAGCTTCGATCGGGAGATCCTGGCCCTTCAATCCTCCCCGGATTTCCAAGACGTCTATTTTAGGACTCTGCCGGTCGACTGTGACCAGGTCGAAGCCGAATGGCACGGCCTGGACGAAACCGTTGGGTCCTTCCGCGACGAAGGGTGTTCCGGCTGCGTCATCGGCAGCTACTGCCTGACCCGGGCCGCGAAGGACTTCGGCCCCGGCGAGGCCTGCCGGTCCATCCAGAAAGGCCAGTGTTTCGAGTGGGTCGCTGACAAAGAGGTCCTCGACAGGTTCTTCCAGGACGGCGCGCTTCTCGTCCTGCCGGGGTGGCTCCGGGACTGGGAAGCCCACGTCGATACGCGCTGGCCGTCCAGCCGGAAGAGCGCCCAAATCTATTTCCGCGAGTTGGCGAAAAAAGTGATCCTTCTCGACACGGGCGTTTATCCCAATATCGACCACGAGCTCAAATCCTTTGCCCGCTTCCTCCGGCTCCCCCACGAGACATTTCCGGCCGGGCTCGAGCATTTCAAGCTGAACATCGCCCGGATCGTCCTCTCCTGGCGTGTGGAACGAGAGAGGGAGGGCGTCGAGGACCAAATGGCCGCGATCCGCCAGCAGATGTCCGACTACGCCCGGATCGGCCATCTCTTGGGAGCCGTGACCAATGTGAAAAATTTCGAGGAGGCCCTGGACGGCGTTCTCGAGCTTTTCCGTGTCCTCCTCTCGCCGCAGGAGGTCGTCTACCATCCCGTCGATTCCTTTCCCGGCCGGCCCTGCCCCGAAGGCTCTCCCTGGGACAGGATCATCGCGCTCAACGCCGATTATGCCTGGACCGATGACCGGCGGTCGGTCTATCTGAAGATCTCCCATTATCGGGAGCTCCTGGGCATCCTCGAGGTGGTTGGCTTCAATGACCCTGACCGGCGGGAACACGACTTCGACTTGGCGCTGGCCCTGGCCAGGATCTCGGGCCTGGCCTTGGCGAACGTCAAGATCGGCCAGGCGCTGAACACGGAACGACTCAGGGCCGTCAACGCCGAAGCCGCCTTGGCGGCCGGGGAAGAGAAGATGAGGACGATCTTCAGCTATCCCCTGGGCCTCTACAGAACAACGCCCCAGGGGCAGATCCTCGATGCCACGCCGACCTTGGCCCGGATGCTCGGCTATCCGGACGTGGCCGCGCTCAAGACGGTGAACTTCTGGGACATCCACGACGACCCGTCCGACAGGGACAGCTGGCAGGCGGTCCTCGATTCGAGCTCCATGGTCGAGATCTTCGAAACCCAGCTCCGACGGAGCAACGGCACGCTTCTTTGGGCCAAGGATTCTTCCCGGGCGGCCAAGGACTCCCGGGGGAACGTCCTGTTCTACGACGGGGTCATCGAAGATATCTCCCGGAAGAAGCAGATGGAAGAAGAGCACTCCTGGGGCGTGCGTCTGCAGGCCTCGGTGAGCGATGTCTCCGAACGGTTGCTGTCCCCAACGCCGATCGAGGAGATGTCCTCCGTCGTCCTGGAGCACGCCCGCAGACTGACCGCGAGCGCCACCGCGTTCGTCGGGCACGTCGATGAGCGGACGGGGCGGCTCGTCCCCGTGGCCTTGACCCCGGAAGCGCGCGACCTGCTCGCCGGGCATTCCGAGAACGGCGGGAATCTCCACGAGGCCTCGGAGATGTGGAGTTGGGTCCGCGAGAAGCTTAAGCCCATCGTGACGAACGTCACCAGCCTGGATCCGCGTTTTTCCGGGATGCCCACGTGGCATTTCCCTGTCCGCCAGTTCCTGGCGGTTCCCGCGGTCATGTCGGGCGTTATCGTCGGGTTGATCGCCGTCGCCAACGCGGAAAATCCGTATGTGGAGAGGGACCTCAAGGCGATCGAACGCCTGGCCACCTTGTACGCGATCGCCGTCGACCGGACCCGGACGGAGAACGAGTTGCGGGACCTGTCGCTTATCGACGAGCTGACGAAAGTCTACAACCGCCGCGGTTTCATGACCTTGGCCGAGCAGCAGATCAAGGTCGCCCATCGGACGAAGAAGGAGATGGCCATCTTCTATGCCGACCTCGACGACCTGAAAAAGATCAACGATACGTTCGGCCACGACGAAGGGGACGCCGTATTGGTCGAAGCCACTGCCATGCTCCGTGACGTCTTCCGCGATTCCGACATCATCGCCCGCCTCGGCGGGGATGAGTTCGCCGTCCTGGCCATCGACGTCGCCGAAGGGAAGGCGGCGACGCTGGCCCGCAGGCTCCGGGAAAAGATCGCGGCGCGAAACTCCCATCCGGGGCAGAAGTATTCCGTCTCCTTCAGCCTGGGGACCGCCCGCTATGATCCGGACAAGCCCGGCTCGCTGGCCGAACTCCTCACCGCGGCCGACAAGAAGATGTATCAGGACAAGAGCACGAGGAAGGCCGCCGCGAAGGCCGCCTGAAGACCGCGGTACCCCTCAGTTCCGGATCTTGTACTTGGCCAGCTTGTTGTAGAGCGTCGTCCGCGAGATGCCCAGGATCTTGGCCGTCTGGCGCATGTTCCCCTTGGCCACCTTTAGCAGATAGAGGATGTAGTCCTTCTCCAGATCGTTGAGCGAGGACAGATGGCCGTGGCCGCCGAAGGCGATCGCTCCCTGCGGCGGGATGTAATCGCGGAGGTACTTGGGCAGGTTGGCGACGTCGATGAAGTCCTTCTTGCAGAGCATGGCCGCGCTTTCCAGGACGTTGGCCAGCTCCCGGATGTTGCCCGGCCAGCCGTACTTGAGGAAGAGCTTCTGGACTTCGCGCGAAACACCGCGCACATTCTTCGAAAAATTCCGGCTCGCTCCCTGGAGGAAATGGCGAACGAGCAGGGGAATGTCCTCCAGCCGTTCCCTGAGGGGGGGGAGGTCGATGGTGACTTTGTTCAGGCGGTGGAAAAGGTCCTCGCGGAACGTTCCGGACCGGACCCTCTCGGCCAGGTCCCGGTTCGTGGCCGCCAGGACCCGGACCTCGACGGCGGTGTTTTCGTTGGCGCCCAAGGGCCGGAACTCGTGGCTTTCCAGGACCCGCAGGAGCTTGGCCTGGACGGCCACGGGAATCTCGGCGATCTCGTCGAGGAAGATGACCCCGCCGTCGGCCTCGTCGAACATGCCGCGCTTGTCCTTGTCGGCCCCGGTGAAAGCGCCCTTCTTGTAGCCGAAAAGCTCGGACTCGAAGAGGTTTTCGGGGATGGAGGCGCAGTCGCAGATGACCAGAGGTTTCCCCCCGTAGGGGCTTAAGCCGTGGATGGCGCGGGCGACGACCTCCTTGCCGGTTCCCGTCTCGCCGGTGACGAGGGCGCTCGAGAAGTACTTGGCGATGTTCTCGATGAGGCTGAAGATCTCGAGCATATACGGGTTACGGCTGATCAGGCCCTGGAAAACGTATTTTCGTTCGAGCTTTTTTTCGAGATGCAGGGTCTCCCGGCGGAGCTCCCGTTTTCGGGAGATCCGGCTGAGGACGTCCTGGAGGATGTCGCGCTCGAACGGTTTGGGGACGAAATCGGTCGCCCCGGCCCGGACGATGTCGAGGACGGCCTCTTGACCGGTGGGCTCGCCGCCGACGAGGACGTCGATCAGGGCGTCGGATTTCTTGATCTTTTTCATGACCAGGAGGCCGGCGGCGAGAGAGTCGCCGGAGTCGACCAGGACCACGCGGATCCCGTTCTCCCGGACGACGGCCAGATAGTCGTCTTCGGTCTGCGAGAAAAAGACGTTGAAATCGACGGCTACGGGGGACTTCTTGACGGTCTCGTAGAGCGAGAAGTCGTCCGAGATGATCAGGAGGTTGGTCTGCGCTTCCATCGCTGCCCGGCTTCGTCCCTTGGCGGTGTCCTTATCTTATCAATTCCGGGGGGAATAAACAACCTCCCCCGGCCGGCCCCGGGAAATTCCTGGGACACAATCCCTTTTCCAGAGAAAAGGGTTATGTCCCGGATTTCCCCGTCCGCACAGGGCGGCCATCAGAAATCCCTGGGACATGATCCCTGTTCAACAAGAAACGTCATGTCCCGGATCTCCCCGTCAGCCCCGGACGGCCCCGGACGAAGGTCAGCCGGGTCCGATTGCGGCCCTCCTCTTCGATCCTGACGATTTCATATCCGGTCCGATCGAGGTATTTGACATGGGCCCGGATGTAGGCCAGGCCCTGCTCGCAGAGGAAGTCGAGCCAGTCCCCGGTCGCCGTCTCGTCCATGACCTCGGGCGTTTGCTCGACGAAGGTCGTCTGTCCCCGGGGCGTCAGCCTGTTTTCCGAAGGGCCCCGGCGTTTGGCGTAGATGTTGACCCCGTCAGCCGTCTCGAGAGCGTTCATATGAGGGGCCCAACGGGCGGCCCAGCGCTCGTACCGGTCATAGAATTTCTTGTTCGACGCGGCGAACCGGGCGTCTCCCTGGAGTTCCAGGGCGATAAGCTTCATCAGGGCGTCCCCGGCCGCTTTTTGCTCGGCGTAAAGGGGAAGGCGGAGGGCTTTGAAGTAGGTGAACCAGCCCTTGGGGATCCGGTAGTCCCGGAAAAGGTAAGGCGAGTAGTTGGAGAACGGCTGGACCCATTCGTGGGAGGGGTAGCCGTGGAGGTTGAGGAAAATATCGGGAGACCATTTTTCATAGAGCTTCGTCCGGACGGCTGCTTCGGGCAGGAGGGGCTTGGCCCCGGCCTGGTAGCCGATGTCCACGCCCAGGGACCCGTAGCGCCCGGCGTGCAGGCTGTGGAAGGGCTCGTTCTTCTGCATCTCAAAGGCCGCCGCGGCCCCGTCCGGATTCTCCAGGGGCTGGAGGACGAAATTCATTTTCTTGAGCGCCTCACGGTAGGCGGGGTCCCGGGCGACGAGTTCGGCGAAGCGGAGGAGGTAATTGGTCGAAGAGACCTCGTTGGCGTGCTGGCGGGCGACAACCTGGAGGGTCGGCTTGAAAGTGACCAAGCGCGGCAGGGAGACGTATTTTTCGAACGGCAGGAAAAGTTCGAGGACGGGCACGTCCCGGCCCTCATACGACTTTCCGCCCACGTAGTTCCGGACGCCCTTGAACGCGGACAATCGGCGGATGATATCCCGGGCCATGACGGGCGAGATGATCTCCCGTGTCGTCACGATGGTCTCTTCGGGTCGCGGGGGAGGGGGCGGGGCGGGGGTCTCTTCGGGCGGCGTGACGACCTTGAGATCTTCGTCCTTCTCCAGGGTCTGGCAAAGGAGCCTGAGCGTGAAGCCCTCGACCTTCGGGAATTCGAAAAGATCGCCCACGGCTCCGGCGGCGAAGAGCCTGCGCCAGGAGCTCACGATGTCGATGAGGGCCAGGTAGTCGGCCTCCTTCTCCCAGTCGGTCTCGACGACGATATTGGCGATGCGGTCGTTCCGGCCGTCATAGACGAGCTCCGTCATCCGCGTTCCCTTGGGCTTCAGCGTCGGGAAGACGGTTTTCCGCGAGACCCCCTCGTGCCCCTTCTCCTTCCAGCGGACGGTCATTTGGGGAACGGCGGCCGGCCAGTCTTCGAGGACGACCCTGGCCCGGGTCGGACCGCCCTCGAGCGAGGGATGAAGCGACGGCAGGACGTTGCCCGGGGCCGACGACCGTGAGGTGTCGGCCGGCAGGTCCTTGTCTTCCGGGTCGAAACGGGTGACGCCTCGCAGGAGGTCGAGCGTGTCGAAGTAGATCTCATCGTGAAGCGCCTCGAGCGACGAGATGATCTCCTCGTCGAGGCCGATCCGATAGTCCGGCTCGCTCGCCTGGACGTCGACGAGGAGCCGCTTGAAATAGGGTTGCTTGGAGAACGTCGGCTCGTCGCCCGTCTTCTTTCGGATGTGGCCGACGACGGCCCTCAGGACATCCTCCTGATAGAAGCTCCAGAATTTTTCGAGGTCGGTCTCGAGCGGGAGGTCGCAGATGACGGACCCGCCGGCCTCGATGCGGAGCCAACCGCAGGTGACCTTGGCCGTCCCCCATTCCGGGAGGACGTTCGAGAGGGGAATGTCCCGGGTCCGCGGCGTGAAACTCCGGTCGAGAAGGACGGCACCCCTGTCGTCATAGGCCCTGATCTCGTATGTCGCCCCCTCTGGCGCTTTGACCTCGAACTCGATGCGGTCGAGTGGAATGGCCAGCTCGCGAGCCAGGATCTCGTCCACCGGGTAGAGCTCCTGAAGCCACCGGCTCGGCTCGGCATAGGCGCGCTTGGGCCGGGTGAAGTCCTCCCGTTCCTCGGCGAACCTGATGGCGAGGTGATGGACGCTTTTTTCTTTGAGGGCGGGCAGGATCTTCTCGATAAGCCAGAAATATCCGGGCTTGTAGGCGGATACGACCTCCGCCTCGGCCGCGGCGTGCCCGGCCGCGCGCAGGATCGTTTCGACTTCCCCGCGAACTTTCTCCCGGACGCCCGGCGATTCGCTGACCCCCAGGCTGACCTTGAGGGGTGCGGCCGTCCCCGCGGGGCCGGAGAGGCCGCCGACCTTTTCCCGGATCAGGGCGAGGGCGTCGTCGACCTCCCAGGTGAATTCTTTCGATTTTTCGAGGACCGTTTGGCCTTCCCTGAGCGTCGAGGACTTGACCGAGATCGCGGCGTTTCCCGCCACGTTCCGTAGGATATCGCGGACGGCCGCCTCGAAGGGCCCGTTCGGCCCGGGCAGGATTAGCTCGGCATCGATGGATTCGAGGTCCCGGCCCTTGAGCTCGGCCGCCGTTTTCTCCACCGCGTTCATGAGGAAAGCCTCCGCCGCCCCTTTCTCTCCGCTCAGGAACTTGTCGATGTCCGCGGCGAGGTCGGAGAGCTGAGGGTTTCCTTCGCCGTAATCCCCGAAGTAGGGGAAGGTCCTGGCGAGGTAGGAAAGGGTTTTGTCCAGCCCGAGCGGACCCGGAGCGTAGACGACGAGGGCCGAGGATTTTCCGAAGGCCTTGGGGACGACCTTGATCAATCCTCCGGCGTCGTCGAGGGCCGGAGGTTTCAGCTTCCCGGTCTTGACGAGATCGAGGGTCATGGCGTTATCCCCGACCAGGATCGGGGCGGCCAGCGCTTTCCGGCTCTCGACCTCGGTTTGCAGTTGGACGAGGGGGAACGAGGCTCCGGCCGTGGCCAGGACGAGCCGGCTCGAGAGCTCGGCGACATTCCTGCTTCCGAGATTATCGGGGATGACGATCGAAGAGTCGACCGCGTCGACGATCCCGTCCTTGTCCTGGTCGGAATAGACACCTTTGGTCGAAAAAAGGCCGAGGAGGTCGAACTCCCTGCCTGTTCCTTCGGCCCGGGGCCGCTCCTTGAAACCGGGCGTCAGGAGCCTCTTGGTCGCGCCCGTCCTCGGCAGGATGACTTGCGACTTCGCGTCGCCGAAGCAGAGTTCGAAGGTCAGGGCGGCGCAGGCCGGGTAGGACAGGACGCCGGTCCGGACGCCTTTGAGCTGCTGACGCTCGAGGAGGAGCAGCGCGTCCTGCGCTTTCTTCCTTTCGGCGTCCTCCGTGAAGTGGATCTCGACATCCAGGTCCTTGATCTGGCCTTGGTCAAAGGTCAGGGCCCGGAGGCCGTCCGCGGAGCCGGGGTCGACGGGGAATTCGTAAAGCGCTTCCCGGACGACCGTCTTCCGGAACTTGACTCCCGCCGCGTCGAGGAACGCGGCCAGGTCGTTCTCGAGGTTCATATAGGTGGCCCCGGTCTCGCGGCCCCAGACCTCCCAGAAATATGGCCAGCGCAGGAAAAAAGCCCGCCCGGTCCGGAGGAGGGCTTCGTCCGAACCGGCGACGCAGGCGATGCCGCGCTGGTTTTTCCGGGCGAACAGGAAAACCAGCCCCCGGTTCGGGCCGAGCGAGACGGGGTCGATCCGGCGCTCCTTCAAAGCTTCCCGGACCCAGGCCAGGTTATTGCCGATGAGGATCGGGAAGGGGATGGGCTGCCGGGCGGTGACCTCCGATTCCCGTCGGACGAGCCCGAAGTCGACGGCCAGGCTCTCGAAATTGACCCGGGCGGCGATGTCTGCGGCCAGGGCAACCTCGCGGGCCGTCGGCTTGTCGGGGATGATGATGGTGACGGCCGGCTTTTCCGGGAATCCGTCGCCGTCGAGGTCGAGGACGGCTATTCCCGGGCCGAAGAGCTGAGACAGGCTGTCGACGGTGGCCGGGGCCCCGGCCCTGCCGCC
>CAZZCH010000110.1:0-9488 GCA_964652895.1 uncultured Eubacteriales bacterium | reverse complement strand
TTCGGCGGGACCGGCAGGGGCTCATCGAGAGGCACCGTCAGATTGAGGAATTCTTTCTGGTTGATGGTCACACGGTAATGGTAGCGGACGAGCTCTCGGGGCGCCGATGCGGGGTTCGTCAGACCGACGTGGAAGGCCAGCGTCAGCCCCGCGGAGCTGAGGTTCCGGATGACCTTGTCCTTGAGGGCCACGACAATGTCGTCCTTGGCGGCCGGCACGCCGGCCGCTCCTGCCTCGAGTCCCCCGATGAAAAGCCCCAGGCAGACAACTCCGACGATCTGCGGGATAGGCCTCGATCGCTTTCTCATGTCTCCCTCCAGAATACCTAAAACGCCGCCAAGTGACAAGGTTGGACTCAAAATGGGGATCTCGGGGCGTTGCAGTTATCGGTCCCGTTTCTTATAATGGATCATTCAGGCGGGATCCCCGGAAAGGAGGGATATCAGTGAACAATCGCACATTGGCCGGCCTCTGGCTCATTCTCCTGGCTGTCGCGGGACTGGCCGTTACATGCGGCCCTCGGCAGCCCAGGGGAGGCAGACCGTCCGCCGGACCCATCAAGCATGACCGGGCCATCTACGCCCAGGAAACTTCCGAAGGAAAGACCCAAACGGTCCTGTCGGTCGACCTCACGGGCTTGGAAAAGCCGACCGATCCGGCCGAGTTCACCAAGTTCTTCCATCTTCCCCCCGTACGCCAGGACAACACGGGGACGTGCTGGTCGTTCGCCGCGACCTCCCTTCTCGAATCCGAACTGAGGCGGCAGGGCAAGGCCGAGGTCAAGCTATCGGAGATGTTCACCGTCTACTGGGAATACGTCGAGAAGGCCCGCCGGTTCATCCGGGAAAAGGGCGATTCTTTCCTCGGCCAGGGCTCCGAGCCAAACTCGGCTATGGAGAGGATCCGGCAGTACGGCCTCGTCCGCGCCTCCGATTACACGGGGCTTCCCGACGGGAAGACATCCCATGACCACGGACCCCTTTTCCGAGAGTTCCGGGACTACCTCTCCGGCCTCGCCGCCAGGAATGAATGGGACGAAGCCGGGGCCCTGGCCGGGGTCCGGGCCATCCTCGACAAGCACTTGGGCCGGCCGCCCAAAAGGATCTTCGTCGACGGGCAGGCGCTCACGCCCCTGGAATATCTCAAGAGCCTGGGGCTCGACCCGGGCGATTATGTGGCCTTTATCAGTTTCATGTACGTCCCTTTCTACACCAAGGGCGAGTTCCGGGTTCCCGATAATTGGTGGCACAGCCGGGAGTTCCATAACCTGCCCCTCTACGAATTCTCACTGGCTCTCCTGCGGGCCCTGCGCCGGGGGTATACGGCCACTCTGGCCGTCGATTTCTCCGAACCCGGCTACAGCGGCGAGAACGACATCGCCATGGTCCCCACCTTTGACATCCCCTCGAGCTATATCGACCAATCCAGCCGGGAGTACCGGTTCACGAACGGAAGCTCCGCCGACGACCACGCCGTCCACTGCGTCGGCTTCCTGGAATCCGCCAAGGGCAATTGGTTCCTGATCAAGGATTCCTGGGAGAACGCCTATTGGGGGAAAGCCAAAGGCTACTTTTTCTACCAGGAGGATTACACGCGGCTGAAATGCCTGATGTTCCTCGTCCACAAGAATGCCGTCAAGGAGGTCCTCGACAAGTTCGCCGCCGCCCAATGACCCGGCCGCGCCCGGGCTTTCCCGGAAGAGGCGAAACCTGTTAGAATAATAGGTCTCATGAGGAAACTCGCGTTCGACTTCGCCGACCGGGCCCTCTTCGTCCGCCTTTTCGGCGGCGACGTCTACGCCGTCGGAGGCTTCGTCCGCGACCTCATTCGCCGCCACCCCTCCCCCGATGTCGACATCCTCGTCGCCCGCCACGAGCTCGCGGCGATAGTCCGCAAGCTCGAAAAGCACGGCCGCGTCGACCTCGTCGGGAAGAGCTTCGGGATCGTCAAGTTCACAGTTCGCGGCAAGACCTACGACATCGCCCTGCCCCGGACCGACCGGGCCCGGGGCGAGGGCGTCCGGGGACACAAGGACATTCTCGTCTCCGCGGACCCCGGCCTGCCCATCGAAAAAGACCTGGAGCGCCGCGATTTCCGGACAAACAGCATGGCCCTCCGGCTCAAGAACGGAACGCTCATCGACCCGTTCGGGGGGCGCGCCGACACCCTGGCCAAGAAGATCCGTCTGACCAACCCGGCCGCCTTCCCCGAAGACCCCTTGCGCGTCGTCCGCGTCGCCCGCTTCGCTTCCGTCCTGGGCTTCAAGGTCGACCCGGCGATCTACCCCGCCGCGCGGGCCGTCGACCTCTCCGGCCTCAGCGTCGAGCGGGTCAACGACGAAATGTTTAAAGTCCTCCTCGGGTCGCCGCGGCCGTCTGTCGGGCTCGAGGAGATGTTCCGGCTCGGCGTCCTCGACCAGTGGTTCCCCGAACTACAGGCCCTCGCCCTGGTCATCCAGGATTCGGTTTTCCACCCGGAGAAGGACGCCTTCGGCCACCACACGGTCTGGGCCCACACCAAGCTCTCCGTCGACCAGGCGGCCGCCCTGGCCGGGCAGGTCGGGCTTCCGGCGCCGAAGAAGCTGGCCCTCATGCTCGCCGCGCTCTACCATGACCTGGGCAAGATCTCGACGACGCGCTGGGAATACAAACGGGGCCGGATGGCCGTGACCTCCTGCGGACATGATATCCAAAGCGAGCGGATCGCCCGACGCGTCCTGGCCCGGTTCAAGGTCCAGACCTGGAACGGGTTCGCCATCGGCCGCATGGTCCCTCTCCTCATCCGGACGCACCACCGGGCCGGCGAGCTCTGGCAGAACCGGGAGGACGTGACGAAAAAAGCCTTCAACCGCCTCGCGGCCGACGTCGACGGGGAGATCGAGCTCCTCGTCTATCTCGACGCCGCCGATCGGGCCGGACGGGGGACGCGCCGGGTCCGGGGGCTCGATCGCCAGGCGCGCTGGCTTTTCAAGAAGTTCGATGACCTTCGCGTCAACCGGGAGACGATCAAGCCCCTGGTCATGGGCCGGGACCTGCTCAAGCTGGGCGTCCCACCCGGACCGGGAATGGGCAAGCTCCTGAAGAAGCTCTACAAGATCCAGCTCGACAACGGCTTCGAGACGAAAGCCCGGGGGCTCGAACGGGCCCGCCGGCTCGTCGAAAGGAAAGCGCCATGAGCATCCTCGTCGCCGGCGGCGCCGGGTACATTGGCTCGCACACCGCGAAAGGGCTCCACCGGGAGGGGTTCGATGTCCTCGTCTTCGATAACTTCTCCAGCGGAAAGGTCGAGCTCATCGGGAACATGCCCTGGGTCCGGGGCGACCTCCTCGACCGGGAGGCACTGCGGCAGCTTTTCCGGACCCATAAGGTCGAGGCCGTCCTCCATTTCGCCTCCCTCATCCAGGTCGGCGAATCCTACGCCGACCCCAGGAAATACTACACCCACAACCTCACGACGAGCCTCAACCTGTTCGACGCCATGCTCGAGGCCGGAGTCAAGACGCTTATTTTCTCCTCGACGGCGGCGGTTTACGGCGACCCGCTCGAAACACCCATCCCCGAGACCCATCCGGCCAACCCGGTCAATCCCTACGGACGAACCAAGCTCATGGTCGAGGAGATCCTCCGGGATTACGGCAGGGCCTACGGCTTGCGCTCGATATCGCTCCGCTACTTCAACGCCGCGGGAGCGGACCCCGACGGGGAGACGGGCGAGTGCCACGATCCGGAAACCCACCTCGTGCCCAACATCCTTCTCAGCCTTCTCGGGAAGCGCCCCCGGCTCGGAGTCTTCGGGATAGACTTCGCGACCCCCGACGGCACCGCCGTCAGGGACTACATCCACGTCGCCGACCTGGCTTCGGCCCATGTCCTCGCCCTGAGGGCTCTCCTCGCCGGCCGGCCGAGCGACGTCATCAACCTCGGCACCGAATCGGGGCATTCCGTCCTCGAGGTCATCCAGGCGGTCGAGAAGGTGACCGGCCGAAAAGTCCCCTACGAGGTCGGGCCGCGACGGGAGGGCGACGTGGCCGTCCTCCTGGCCTCCAGGGGGAAGGCGGAGAAGTCCCTCGGCTGGAAACCCCGCCTGTCTTCACTCGAGACGATTATCGAAACCGCCTGGAACTGGCACCGCAAGACCCGTTAAGATGCGATAGAAGCGTCTGAGCCGACCGTTTGACGGTTCTCTCCATCTGTGCTATAAAAGAAGTCCCGTAATGAAGTGCCTACGACGCGTCCTGTCAGTATTCGCCATTCTCTCCGTGATCTTCATCCTGACGGCTTGCTCCTCGACGCCCAAGCCGGCTAAAACCGGCACCAAACCGGCGCCCAAGCCCGCCCAACCCGCCACGGCCCAGCCGACCGCCCAAGAACTGCCCAGGATCTCCGAAGAACCCGTCATTTCCAAAGAAGGGGATGGAGTCAGCGTCCAAGCCCAGGCGGACAATGGAGAGGAATCCGAGAAGGACGCCGCGGCCATTCTCGAAGACGCCTTCGCGGCCTACGAAGAGGCCCAGGCGGCCATCGCACGGGAAGACATGGATGGCGCCCTGGCCAAGCTCGACGAAGCTTATGGCCGCCTCCTGAAAATGTCCTTGCCGACCGACTCCCCGCTCCTCCAGGAAAAGAACGACCTCCGCATCCTCATCGCCCAACGCATCCAGAAGATCTCGGCCGCCCGGACGACCCTGGCCTCGTCCGTCAACGGCTCCATCCCCCTCGTCGAGAACCAGTGGGTCATGAAGGAGATCAAGTCCTTTCAGAAGGTCGAGCGGAAGGCCTTCGAGGAATCCTACAAGCGCTCCGGCCTCTACAGGGAGATGATACTCGGGGAACTCCGCAAGGAAGGACTGCCGGAACAGCTCGCCTGGATCCCCCTCATCGAGAGCGCCTTCCGGCCTCGGGCCCTGTCCCGGGCCCGGGCCCTTGGCATGTGGCAGTTCATCCGGTCGACGGGCTACCGCTACGGGCTCAAGCAGGACAAGTACATCGACGAGCGCATGGACGCGGTCAAAGCCACCCGCGCGGCCATCCAATACATGATCGAACTCCACGATCTCTTCGGGGACTGGACGACCGCCGTCGCCGCCTACAATTGCGGCGAGGGCCAGGTCCAGCGGGTCATCCGGGCTCAAAAGGTCGGCTATTTCGACAGCTTCTGGGACCTTTTCGCCAACCTCCCATACGAAACGGCGCGCCACGTCCCACGCTTCATCGCCACTCTCCTCATCATCGGTGACCCCGATAAATACGGCTTCTCCCTGCCCGTCCCGGACCCCTCCCTCCAGTACGAAACGATCCGGGTCAACGCCGCCGTCAAGCTGGCGACGCTTTCCCAGAACCTGGGGATCGACCCAGCCCTCTTCGTCACTCTGAACTCCGATCTCCGGCACGATTCGACGCCGAACTACCCTTATGACCTGCGCGTTCCGATAGGCTATGGGGAAAATTGCCTGGCCTGCATCGCCTCCCTGCCCCAGTACATCCCGCCCGATGTCGTCACCGATCGCTATACCGTCCGCAAGGGCGACACCTTGGGCGACATCGCCCGGCGCTATCGCACGTCGGTCAACGCCATCGTCCGCCTCAACGGCCTCCGGAGCCGGACTATGATCTTTCCGAAACAGGTACTTCGCATCCCCTCCCGCGGAGGCGTCGAGACGCCCGCCCCGGCTCCGACCGCTAAGCCGGGAGAGACGGTCACCTACGTCGTCCAGAACGGGGACACGTTGTTCCAGATCGCCAAGGCCTATAAGACCACGGTCGACGTCATCAAGACCGCCAACGGCCTCTCCTCGGACATCCTCGTCATCGGCCAGAAGCTGGTTATCCAAGCCGGCCGGACCCGATAATCGTCCCCGCCCCGTTAGCCATCCGACCTCTCCATCTGGTAACGCGAGCCGCCATCGAAGGATCTCCTCGATGTCCTGGCCATTCCTTAGGACAGCCCGCTCCGCTCCGGAGCCCTCGAAACGGGAGAAGAGCCAAAAAAAAAGGCCCGGCGGATGCCGGGCCTTTTTAGGATGAGGTTCGTTAGATGGCCTACTTCGCGGCCGTCTTCTTGGCGTCCTTGGCCTTCTTCTTCGTCTTCTTCGTGAATTCCGACCCGACGAGCTCGAGCATGGCCATCGAGGCCCCGTCTCCCATGCGCTTGTCGAGCTTGACGATCCGGGTGTAACCGCCCGGCCGCTCGGCAAAACGGGGCCCGATCTCTGTGAAGAGCTTCTGCACGACCGCTTCCTTGGCCATATAGGCCAGCGCCTGGCGGCGGGCATGGAGGGTGCCCCGCTTGGCCAGGGTGATCATCTTTTCCGCGACGGGGCGGGCCGCCCGGGCTTTGGCCAAGGTCGTCCGCATCCGCTCGCGGTCGAGGAACGACGTCACGAGGTTGCGCAAGACCGCCCGGCGGTGGGCGGTGTTCCGCCCGAGTTTTCCTTTCTTGACCTGGTGCCTCATGCCTCTGTCTCCTTCTCGGGCATGCCGGCCTGGATGTCCGCCTGGATCCGCTCGACGAGCCGGGGGTGGAGTTCGAGGTTCAGCCCAAGGTTCAAATTGATCAGGGTTTCCTTGATCTCGGCCAGGGACTTGCGGCCGAAGTTCTTGGTCTTGAGGAGCACGTCCTCGGTCTTCTGCACGAGCTCATAGATCCGTTCGATGCCGGCCGAGCGGAGGCAGTTGTTGGACCGGACCGAAAGTTCCAGGTGATCGATCGTCTTGGCCAGGATGTCGGCCTGGAGCAGATACGGGATCTCCTTCTTCGACGTGGCCGCTTCCCGTTCGAGCGGTTCGTCGACGATGTTCAGGAAGATCCCCAAGTGGTCGCGCATGATCTTGGCCGCCTGGGACAGGGCGTCCATGGGCCGGATGGCCCCGGTCGTCCATATTTCCAGGGTCAGGCTTTCGTAGTCGATCCTCTTGCCGACGCGGGCCGGCTCGACCTTGTAGTTGACCTTCAGGACGGGCGAATGGGATGAGTCGAGGGGGATGTAGTCGAGGCTCTGCTCATCGTCAAAATTCTGGTCGGCCGGAATATAGCCGCGTCCGTTCTTGACGACCATCTCGACCTCGAGGGTCCCGTCGGTGTCGAGGGAGGCGATGGGGACGGTCTCGTCCAGGATCTCGATATCGCTGTCGCGGGCGATGTCGCCCGACTTGACCACGACGGGGCCGGTCTTCTTGAGCGTCATCAGCTTCGCCTCGTTCCCCTGGAGCTTCAAAGGGATGCTCTTGAGGTTGAGGATGATGTCGGTGACGTCTTCCACGACTCCGGGAATCGTCGAGAACTCGTGGAGAACGCCTTCGAGTCGTACGGCCGTGATGGCGGCTCCGGTGACCGATGAAAGAAGGATCCGCCGCAGGGCGTTACCCACGGTCACGCCGTATCCCCGCTCGAACGGCTGGGCTTGAAAGCGCCCATACTGCGCGGTCAACGTGTCGAAATCGCACTCCAAGTTCTTGGGTCTCTGGAAATTCGTTTCTGTCATGTGATCTCCTTTGGAAGATGTCCTCCAACCGGTCCGAGGACCTTACTTGGAGTACAGCTCGACGACCAGGTGTTCCTCGACCGGAAGAGTGACGTCCTGGCGCGTAGGAAGCGCGCGGACCGTCCCCTTCAAGTTCTCCCAATCCACCTCGAGCCAACCGGGAACGGTCTTCGACCGGTTCGAGGCGACGACGGCCCGGACGTCCTCGCTCTTGGCCGACCGCGGCCGGAACGCGACGACGTCTCCCGTCTTGACCAGGGCGGACGCGATGTCGGCCTTGTGGTTATTGAGCCGGAAGTGCCCGTGGCCGATGAGCTGGCGGGCGTGCCCCCGGGAGAGGGAAAATCCCATCAAATAAACGACATTGTCCAGCCTCCGTTCGAGCATGGACAGGAGGTTCTCGCCGGTGATCCCCTTCTGACGCTCGGCCCTTTCGAAGAAGAACCGGAACTGCTCCTCGGACATGCCGTAGAACCTTTTGAGCTTCTGCTTCTCGCGAAGCTGGATGGCGTAGCCCAGCACTCTCTTCCTCGAACGCCCATGCTGTCCCGGGGGGTAGGCCCTCCGTTCGAGGGGACATTTTTCGGTCAGGCACTTATGGCCCTTGAAAAACAGCTTGTTCTTTTCGACGCGGCAGAGTCGGCAATCGGCTCCTTCGTATTTCGCCATGGTGCTCTCCTTACGGACCTCAGACCCGCCGCCGGCGGCGGACCCGACACCCGTTGTGCGGGATGGGCGTGACGTCCTTGATGGACTTGATCTCGAGGCCGGCCGCCTGCATGGCACGGATGCTGGATTCCCGTCCCGCGCCCGGTCCCTTCAGACGGACGTCAACGTAGCGGAGGCCGAACTCCCGGGCCTTGGTGGCCGCATCCTTGGCCGCGAGCTGTGCGGCGAATGGCGTCCCCTTGCGGGCCCCCTTGAAACCTGAGGTGCCGGCGCTGGCCCAAACGACGGTCGCGCCCGCGTGGTCGGCGATGGTGATGATCGTATTGTTGAAGGTGGACTGGATGTGGGCCACTCCAAATCCGATCTCCTTCCGGACCTTTTTTTTCTTGGCGCTTGATTTAGGCATGTCCGCTGGCTCTCCTTACGCTTTCTTATCTTTTAGTTTCTTGATCCGCTGGCCGCGGACGCCCTTGCGGGTCCGGGCGTTGGTCTTCGTCCGCTGTCCCCGCACAGGGAGTTTCTTCTTGTGCCGGGAGCCGCGGTAGCAGCCGATGTCCACGAGCCGCTTGATGTTCATCGTGACTTCCTGACGGAGGTCGCCTTCGATCTTTTCCCGCTTTTCGATGATCTGGCGGATCTTGTTGACCTCGTCCTCGGACAGGGCCTTGACCTTCTTGTTGCGATCGATCTTGGCTTCGTCCAGGATCTTGCGGGACTTGGAGTTGCCGATCCCGAAGATGTAGGTCAGCCCGACCTCGATCCGTTTGTCGGGCGGGAGCGTGATGCCTGCGATTCTTGCCATGTTGACCTCGTTTATCCCTGTTTTTGTTTATGTCTCGGGTTGGAGCAGATGACCCGCACCACGCCCTTGCGCCGGACGATCTTGCAGTTCCGGCAAATCTTCTTTACGGAGGCTTTGACTTTCATCGTCCCGTCCTTTTATTTGAATCGATAGGTAATGCGTCCCTTGGTCAGATCGTAAGGCGACAGTTCGAGGAGGACACGGTCGCCCGGCAGGATGCGGATAAAATGCTTCCGCATCTTTCCCGAGATATGGGCCAGAATGACATGCTTGTTGGAGAGTTCAACCCGGAACATCGCGTTCGGGAGCGTTTCCCGGACCACGCCTTCGGCTTCGAACATGTCCTGTCTAGGCATGAGGGCTCTCCTTGGGGGGGGATGTCCGCGGCCGGGCGGCATCCGCCGTCCTCGCGCTCAGGATCTCCGGCCCGTTCTCGGTCAAGGCCACCGTGTGTTCGAAATGGGCCGAGAGGCTTCGGTCCCGGGTCACGGCCGTCCAGCCCTCCTCCACGATCTCGACCTCGTAGCCACCGGCGGC
>CAZZCH010000109.1:0-9877 GCA_964652895.1 uncultured Eubacteriales bacterium | reverse complement strand
GCCATCTCGCTGACCATGCTGGAAACGGCGATGGCGGCGCCGCAGCCGAAGGTCTGGAACTTGACGTCCTCCAGCCGGTCGTCCTTGACTTTAATGTAGAACGTCATCATGTCGCCGCATACGGGGTTGCCGACCTGGCCGACGCCATCGGCGTTGGCCAGCACGCCCACGTTGCGGGGGTTGGCGAAATGCTCCATGACTTTGTCGCTATACATTATGACCCTCTTTCTTTCAGGTACTGGGTGTAGAGCGGAGACATGCCGCGGAGCCGCTCGATCGCCGGCGGGAAGACGTCCAACACATAATCCACGTCTTCGACTGAAGTCCCGTCGATCAGGCTGAAGACGAGGGAGCCCTGGGCGGTGGCGTGGTCGAGCCCCATGGCCAAGAGGACGTGGGAGGCCTTCAGGGCCTTGGACGTGCAGGCGGAACCGCTCGATACGGCGACGCCCTTCATGTCCAGGCTCAGGAGCATGCCCTCGCCCTCGACGAACTCGATGCAAAAGCTGGCATGGTAGGGCAGGCGCTCCGTCCGGGATCCCGTCACGATCACGTGCCCGACGCGACCGGGGAGCTCTTCGAGAAGGCGGTCCCTCAGGGGGACGAGCGCCGCCGTCCTCGCTCCCATCTCCTGCTGGGCCAGCCGGGCGGCCCGGCCCATCCCGGCGATGCCGGCGACATTCTCCGTCCCGCCCCGGCGTCCGCCTTCCTGGATGCCGCCGTCGATGAGCGGCAGAATGCGCACGCCGTTGCGGACGAAAAGTGCCGCCGAGCCCTTGGGGCCGTAGAACTGGTCGCCGGCCAGGCTCAGAGCATCCACGCCGAGCGTCTTGACGTCCAGCGGGATGCTGCCGGCCGCCGCTACGGCGTCGGTGTGGACGAGGACACCGCGCGCGCGGCAGACAGCCGCAATGGCCGCGACCGGTTGGACCGTCCCGACCTCGCTGTTGGCCGTCATGACGGAGACGAGAACCGTCTCCTTGGTCAGGGCCTTCTCAACGTCGGCCGGGTCGACCCTCCCCGAACGGTCCACGGGGACGATCGTCGACGAGAAGCCTTGTTTTGCCAAGGCCTTGACGGAATTCAAGACCGAGGAGTGCTCGATGGCCGAGACGACGATGTGCCGGCCCCGGGCCTGCTGGCCGAGAGCCAGTCCCTTGACGGCGAAATTATTGGCTTCGGTACCGCTCGACGTGAAATAGATCTCGGAGCTTTGAGCGCCGACCAGCCCGGCCACTTCTTCGCGGGCCGCCTCGACGGCGTCCAGCGCCCGGCGGCCCTCGGCATGCAGGCTCTGGGGGTTCCCGGTGACGTCCCCGAGAGCGCTGCGCATGACCTCGAGGACCTCAGGATGCAGAGGAGTGGCCGCGATGCGATCGAAATATCTTCTCCTCATGACCCCTCCCAGCGCGGCCGAATTCCCCCCGCCGGCGGCGGAACCCCTCCGCTCCTCACGAATGATCTATCAGACGCCCACGACCGACGTGACTTCGGGAACCTCTTTCTTCAGGATTCGTTCGATCCCCATTTTCAGGGTGAGCTGAGACATCGGGCAGCCGCCACAGGCCCCTTTGAGCCGGACGCGAACGACTCCGTCCGCACCGACGTCCACGAGTTCCACGTCGCCCCCGTCCGCCTGGAGCGCGGGGCGGATCTTGTTCAAAGCCAGTTCGATTCTTTCTTTCATCGGGAACTCCCTATTTCTTCTTGGCCGGCTTCTTGGCGGCCTTCTTCATCGGCTTATCGCAGCAGACGAAGATGTGTTCCTCGGCACAGCCGCAGACTTCGTCGACGACGATACGATAACCGCAGATCCGACATTCATACGCGTCGTTCTTCTTCGCTTTCGTGGGGCTTTTCGCGGATTTCTTGACTGTCATGTCATGTCTCCTTTATGTTTTTCATACATACCACCGCAAGGAATCGAAGTCAAACATCCAAGTCCGGCGGGTCCCAGTCGAGAAGACGCTTTTCTCCACGGAGCGCCCGGATTCCGGTCACGTCCTGGCTGACTTCGAGAGTGCCGCGGTACTTTCCCCCGCCCTCCCTCAAGGCGAAATAGCGGATGTGGATGAACTTCCCGTTCAACTCGATCCAGAATTCCGCGACGTCCCGGCTTCCGTCCCGAAAAGAGGCCAGGATCCGGGTGACGACGTCGAGGCTCTTGGGCGGGTGGCAGTTCTGGACCTTCCGCCCGATGACGCCGGGCGTGCGGGGAAAGATCCTCTCCCGGGTTGCCGAGTAATAGACGACGGTGTCGTTCTCGTCGACAAAGGAAATGTCCACGGGCAGGTTGGTCAGCAGGAGGTTGATCTGTTCCGCGCTCATGGCTCCCGTGTCGAGGGCCAGCCGGTTTCCTTCGGCCGTAAGCTCCCGCTCCTTGGTCGCGATCTCTCCTCCGGAAACGTCGCGGATGATGTCCTTCAGGACTTCCTTCTCATCGGTCTTAGCGTCGATGGTCATGTTTTCACCTCTCCTTCCCCCTTATCATACAACATATCCTACTGATTTAGTAGTGTTTTTTTAAATTATTTTTAGCGGCCTTAATTCGGGGCCGAGGGGGGGCAACGACTTGGAGGGGGAATCCGCTCCGCCGCACTTCTATCGGTCGCTCCCAAGAGTCCGCTCCCTGCCGGAGGCCCCTTCAAACGACGACGCGGGGCACGAGCGGGTTGATCCGGGACAATATTTCATAGCTGATCGTCCCGGCGAGCGCGGCCAGGTCTTCGGCCGAGATCCGTTCCCGGCCGTCGGCCCCGAGGAGCGTCACTTCGTCCTCGAGTTTGACGCCGGGGATGTCCGTGACGTCGGCCATGAAGAAGTCCATGGCCACCCTCCCCCGCACTGGGGCCCGCCGTCCCTTGACCAGAACGTGCGCGGCGTTCGAAAGGCCGCGGTCGTAGCCGTCGAAATAGCCGACGGGCACGACCGCCAGGACTGTCGGCCGGGTCGTGCGGAATGTACAACCATAGCCCACGAAGGCCCCGGCCGGGATCTTCTTGATCTGGGCGATCCGGGCTTTCCATGAGAGGACCGGCTCGAGGGAAAGGGGTTTCTTCTTTTCGAGGATGCAGGAAAGGTAGGTTTCCTTGGAGGGCCACAGGCCGTAGAGGCCGATGCCGACCCGGGCCAGGTTGAAATCCGGTTCCGGGAAAAGGATGGTCGAGGCGGTGCACGACATGTGCTTGAGCGGGATGTCCAAACCGCGCGCCGCGAGCTCCCGGCAGGCCGCCCGGTAGCATTCGAGCTGGCGGCGGGGATAATCGTGCTTCGTCGTGTCCTCGATGTTGGCGAAATGGGAGGACAGGCCCTCGACGACGAGACCGGGGCGCTTCCGGATGTCCCGGACGAACGGCCCGAGGTCCTTGACATCGACGCCCTGCCGCCATGTCCCGGTCTCCACCTTGACGTGCAGGAGAACCGTCTTGCGGAGACGGCCGGCTAGGACGCCCAGCCGTTTGATCGTTTCCCTATTGTAAACGGTCAGGCGCAGGTCCCGGGTCACGGCCTCTTCCAGGCCGAGGAAGGGCACGTAGCCGATGACCAGGATGGGCGCCCGGATGCCCGCCTCCCGGAGCGCCGCGCCTTCCTCCACGGAATTGACGCCGAGCCAGTCAACGCCGCTCCGGAGGGCGATCCGCGAGACCTCGAGGAGCCCGTGGCCGTAGGCGTTGGCCTTGACCACGGCCAGGAACTTCCGCTTCCGGCCGACGATGCGGCGGAATTCGTGGATGTTGTGGACGAGGGCCGACTTATTGATCTCGACGCGTTCGACCAAGGCCCCTGCCATCCCCTACTCTCCTAGATCGCCCGTTCCTGCCGAACCCTCGTCAGGTCGACAAAACCCCTGAGCTCGGGTTCGACGAGGACCGTCTGGCCGCGCTCGACTCCCGTCGATACAACGGCGATGCGGGTTTCGACGAGGTCCTCGAGGACGCGGAGGTAGTCGACGAACGCCGGCGGCAGGGCGTCGAACTCGACGGCGCCGTGGAGGGACTCCGGCCACCCCGGGAGCGTCCGGTATTCGGGGACGACTTTTTCGAGCAGCCACGATTCCGTCGGAAAACTCTTCAGGATCTCGCGCTTGTAGCGGTAGCCCGTGCAAACCGGGATCTCCCCCATGCCGGACAGGACATCGGGCTTTGTCAGGGCGATCCGGTCGACTCCGTTGACCCGGCAGGCCGTCCGGACGGCCACGGCGTCGAACCAGCCGCAGCGCCTGGGGCGTCCGGTCGTCGCCCCGAACTCGTCACCCCGGGCGGCGATCGTTCTGCCCCTGTCGTCGTTGAGCTCGGTCGGGAAGGGCCCTCCGCCAACCCGCGTCGTATAGGCTTTGGTGATGCCGAGGACGCCGTGGATCGACTTCGGCCCGACGCCGAGCCCGGTCGCGGCGCCGCCGGCCGTCGAATTCGAGGAAGTGACGTAGGGATAGGTGCCGTGGTCGAGATCGAGAAGAGCACCCTGGGCGCCTTCGAAGAGCACGTTCTCACCACGCTTCATGCGCTCGTGGAGCAGCTCGGAGACGTTGCGGAGATAGGGTACGAGTTTTTCCGCCCAGCCCTCGTACTCCAGGCTGATGGATTCGGCATCGAGCGGAGGCAGCCCCAAGGTCCCGAAGATGCGGTTCTTGATGGCGACGTTTTCGGCGATCTTCTCGCGGAGGACTCGGAGATCGGCCAGGTCCCCCGTCCGGATCCCGAGACGGGCCGCCTTGTCTTCGTAGGCCGGGCCGATGCCGCGACAGGTCGTGCCGATCTTCTTCTCGCCGCGCATCTCCTCGCTCACCCTTTCGGCCAGTGGATGCCAGGGCATGATCAGGTGGGCGCCGCGGCTGACGGCGACGCGCGTCGGGTCGACGCTTACGCCCTGGCTTTCGAGGTCGCCCGTCTCCTTGAAGAACGCCCCGGGCGAGATGACCAGTCCGTTCCCGATAACACAGAGAGTCCCGGGATGGAGGATGCCCGACGGAATGAGATGAAGGACGACCTTCTTGCCGCCGACGTAGACGGTGTGGCCGGCGTTATGACCGCCCTGGTAGCGGGCGACAATGTCGAACGCCGGCGTGAGCAAGTCGACGATCTTTCCCTTGCCTTCGTCGCCCCATTGTGTTCCGAGAACGAGCAGATTGGTCATGCCTCATCCTTTGACCGTGATTACCGTCGCGAACGGGAGATCGGAAGCGAGCCGCGCGTTGATCTTATCAAAATGCCGCGGTCCACTCAAGGTCCGTGACTCAGAAGCTCAAGGCCGCCTGGACCTGGACCTGGTTGTTCTTGAGGATGGGCTCGTTTTCCTTGTTCCAAACGTATTCGACCTTGAGGAAGAACGTCGAACCCAGGACATAGCGCAGGCCCATGGTCCAGCGGCTCAGGTCGCGGAGGAGCCCGTCTCCGCGGTAAGGGTCGTCGACCTTGACCTTCTGGAAGCTCCCGATGGGCTGTAAGCTCCGGAAACCCATGGCCATCCAGATGGAATAACCCTCCGACTTTCCCGTCTGGAACGGCTCGGGATTCTCGATCATGGCCTTGGTGTACTCGCCATGGATCTCCCACTGGCCGGTCGCCCAGGTGAGGTCCGCTCCTTCCAGGGTGAGATCGTACATGTCCCGCTCATCGTACTTGCCCGTGTAGTAGGAAATCCCGGCCCGCCCGTATTCGCCGAGAGCGAGCCCGACCCGTCCGCCCTTGGCCTTGTCGGCGTTGTTGTCCCGGAACTGCTGCCCGGAACCGATCTCGTCAAAATCACCCAGGCCGTTGCCCAGGTAGGCCGCGTAGGACAGGACCCCGACCTCGCCCTCGATGAGCAAGCCGATGTCTCGCCAGGTCCCGGGATACAGGTATTCCAGGTTGAGAGGAACACCGACAAGGAGCGTTTCGTGGGGCCGGCTGGCCCGGTTGTAGGACCCGAACGGCACGATCAGGAGCCCGGCCTTGACGCTGATGGCCTTGGACGGCACGAACCCGGCCCAGGCTTGATCCAGCTCGAAGGCCCAGGCGTCGGCCGTCCCGGCGGTCGGGACCCCCATGGTCCGGGCTTCCAGGGAGAATCCGAATTTCCCGCCCACCTGTCCGGCCACGGCGAAGCCGGCCAGAAGGTTCTGGAGGCCCGCTTTGGGATAGAGGCTCTCGGTCTGCCCGTCGATATAGGCGAAGGATAAATAGCCTCCGTACTTGACCTGGGCCTGGCCCCGGGCCGGGGCCGCGAGGACCAGAAAAACGGCGAGGGCGAAGGCGACGACGGCAAATTTTCTGTTCATGACATCTCCGTAAAATCGAATGAGTCCTCGAGGAGGTCGCCTTTCCGGCTCTCGACGTTCTTCTTCAAGGCGACGAGGCGACCGATCTCCAAGGCTCCCTTTTTCATCCCCATCCAGATCGCGCCGACGAGACGGCCTTCCTTGAGGACAAGCTTCTTGTAAAGCCCCTGCTCGGGAACGGACCGGACGATGACCTCGTGGCCGCGCCCCTCGGGATGGACCTCTCCGACCGACATTACGAACAGCCCGGCGACCTTGAGCGTTGTGGACGGAGCCGTCCCCGCGTAGGGCATGTCCATCCGCAGCATGTTGTGGGCGGAGGCCCGGGCCTGGTCGAACGAGGCCGGAATGATCCCGTAGACTTTCCCCTGATGTTCGACGACATCGCCCGCGGCGAAGATCTCGGGGCGACTTGTGCGCATATAGTCGTCGACGACGACACCCCTCCCGACGGTGAGCCCGGCGTCCTTGGCCAGCACGAGATCGGGCTTGATGCCCGCGGCGATGACGACGAGATCCACTTTGATCTCGTCCCCCGACTCGAAGCGGATCCCGCGGGCCTCCGCCGGGCCGAGGATCTCCCGGCTGATAGCGCCGAGCCGGACGGAGATGCCCGTTTTTTCGATCTCGCTCTTGAGGATCCCCGCCGCGGCCGGATCGAGCTGGCGAGGCAGGAGACGGTCGAAGAATTCGAGGACGGAGACCTCGGCGCCGCGACTGCGGATGGCCCGGGCGATCTCCAGGCCGAGGAGCCCGCCGCCGATCACGGCGACATGGGCATGCGTCCGGAGATAGTCGAGGATGGCCAGCGTATCATCCAGCGTCCTCAGGACGAAGACGCCTTTCAGTCCGCTGCCTTTGAGCGGGGGTACGGCCGCCCGGGCCCCGCTCGCCAGCAGCAGGGCGTCGTAAGGGATCACCCCGCCCAACGAGGTCTCGATCCTCCGCTCGTCCGGTCGGATCTTCGAGACCCTCTCGCCGAAATGGAGGTCGATCCTCTGCCGGGAGCTCCAGATCTCCGGAAAGGCGAAGAGCTTCTCGTAAGGCAAGCGGCCGGCCAAGAACTCGATCAGGTTCGGTCGGGGATAATAAGCGTGTTTTCCCTCCGCGAAGATCTCGATCCCGGCATCCGGGTCGAGCTCTCTCACGGTCTTGGCGGCCATTGTGCCGGCCAATCCGTTGCCCACGATGATGATCTTCATGGCCGGAAAACCCCGCCCCGCGCGGGCTCAGTCGACCTTTGAAAAGAGTTCCTTGCCGACCCCGCACTGGGGGCAAACCCAGGAGTCGGGAAGGTCCTCGAACTTCGTCCCGGGAGGAACCCCGTTGTCCGGGTCACCCACGGCCGGGTCGTAGATGTATCCGCACGCCTGACATTCCCATTTCTCCATCATGTCCTCCTATCAATTTTCTTGCAGGAAGCTTTTTTCGTACTCAGCTTCGATCTGGAGCTTGTGGGCCCGCTCCTGGCCGGCCAGGAATTCGAATAGTCGGTGGTGGCCCGAAACTTTGGCCATCTGGGACAGGGTATCGTAAAGCTCGGCCGCCTTCTTTTCTTTCTGGGCGGCGAAGATGAGCAGCTCCTGGAGGGACATGTCGTCGGTGAGCTTTTCCTCCACGACGTAGTCGACGAGCCGCAGATCCGGCACGAAGGCCGCGGCGAGTCCGTCGAGCTCCTTTGGGGTGAGCCCTTCGAGGAGGCGCCGGTGGGACTCTTCTTCCTGGCGGAGGAAGAGGAGGAACTCGCGCAGAGCCGGCATCCGGGCCAGGCCGGCCATGCGACCATAGCCGTCGGCCGCTTCTATTTCCCGCTCGATGGCGAAGGCGATGATGTCCGATACGGATTTGAAACGGCGATGGGGCATAGCGTGTCGCTCCTTTCACCTGGGGTGGGGCCGAGAAACAATTTATTATAATGGATTCACCCGGGGAGTCAAACCACCCTTAAATCGCCGGACAGGAATTCCTGGGACACGATACGGAAAATTCGGGACATAACCCTTTTCTCTTGAAATAAGGATTGTGTCCCATGAATTTTCCTCATGTCCCGGAATTCCCCGGGCCTTCTATCGGCAATTTCAGGCATCCACGCCGCCGAGCCGGATGAGCTTGTCCTTGACAAGGGAGTTCCTTCTCACCGGCTTGTCGTTCTTGATGGCGATATAGAGCGCCTTGTAGGAGCCGATGACCACGCTGAGCTTCTTGGCCCGGGTCAGGGCCGTGTAGAAAAGGTTGCGTTGGAGCATGATGAAGTGCTGGGTCAGAAGGGGCATGATGACGGCCTGGTACTCGCTGCCCTGGGCCTTGTGAACGGAGACGGCATAGGCCAGAGTGACATCGTTGAGTTCGTCCCTCTCATAGATCACCGTACGGCCGTCGAAGTCGACGAACAGCCGGGACTTGGCCCTGTCCGCGTGGAGGACGATCCCGATATCGCCGTTGAAGACGTCCTTGTCGTAGTCGTTGCGCACCTGCATGACCTTGTCGCGGGCGCGAAACTCGCGGCTCCCGACCTGAAGGCCTTCCCTCCCCGGGTTGAGCCGCGCCTGGAGCTCCGTGTTGAGGTTGTCGACTCCGACGACGCCCTTGTACATGGGACTGATGACCTGGATCTGAGGGGAGATCGGGCTCAGGCCGAGCTTGGCGGGGATGCTCGAGGAGCACATCTTGAGGATGGTCTGGAAAGCCTTTCTTTCGTCGTCCTGGCGGATGAAGTAGAAATCGGCGTTCTTGTCCGTCGGCGGCGCGTAGACGAGGGACTGTCCCTGATTGACGCGGTGGGCATTGACGACGATGAGGCTCTCCTTCTCCTGCCGGAAGATCTCGTCGAGCCGGACGACGTCGACCGTGCCCGACTCGATGATATCTCGAAGCAGCGTCCCGGGACCGACCGAGGGGAGCTGGTCTTTATCGCCGACGAGGATGAGCCGCATCCAGGGCGGGACGGCCTTGAGGAGGTGGTACATGAGCGGCAGGTCGACCATCGAGAACTCGTCGATGATCAGCGCCTCGCCGCGGAGCGGATTCGACTCGTTCCGCTTGAACGTCCCCTTCTTGGGCTGGTATTCGAGGACGCGGTGGAGCGTCCGGCCTTCGACGCCGGTCGTCTCCGTGAGCCGCCTGGCGGCGCGGCCCGTCGGGGCCCCCAGCAGGACGTCCTTCCCCCACTTGCGGAAGATGTCCACGACGGCCCGGACAATGGTCGTCTTGCCCGTGCCGGGACCGCCGGTGATGACCAGGATCTTCCGCTCGAAGCTTTCCCGGATGGCCAGTTTCTGCAGGGATGAGAAGGCCAGCCCCAATCCTTTTTCCGTATCGGCGACGGCCTGGCCGATGTCGAAGTCCGGGGCCCGGCAAGGAAACCCGGCCAGCTTGTGAATGGAGCGCACGACCTCTTCCTGGGCCTGGTAGAAGAAAGGCCGATAGAGGGCCCGGCCGCCGTTCCACTCCTCGCTGACGACCTTCTCGCCCTGAAGAAGGATGGCCAAGGCGGCTTCGGCCTTGGCCGCGGGGACCTCCAGGTCGGTCCCGCATTTCTCCAGGACCTCCGACTCGAGAGAAAAAATGTGGCCCTGCTCGTTGTCCTTTTCGAGGATATAGAGGATATAGGCCTTGACCCGA
>CAZZCH010000108.1:0-9968 GCA_964652895.1 uncultured Eubacteriales bacterium | reverse complement strand
CGATTCCTCTCAATTTTGGCACCGTCATGAATGTTTATGAATAGGTCAGGTTAGGCGGGTTTACGCATTTTTTGTGACATGGCTGTGACATGGCGGGGTGGTCTGCCCTGCTCCAATACTCACATTATCGGTGGACCATTTCTTAGGGAAGAGGTCCCAGGCACAACCAGGGCCGTTGCGAGGATGGAAGCAATGAGAACCTTGGCCCCAAAAGAGCGCTTGTTCATATGCCCTCCCAATGGCCGTCTTCAATCAAATTTGACTTCCCGTAGGTCGGGAAAGGCGTAGACGTTGACATGCCTTCCTCGCGTAACGACGATCCCGGACTCGTAGATATCGAAGCGCGTATCGCGGCGCTGGATGTCGATATCGGGTAAGCTCCGGACCAGCCGCATGCGGCCATCATTCAGGTCGAAGACATTGATGTTTTTCCGACTGCGCGAGCCGCCGAAGAAGTAGCTCTGATTTCCCATGCGCTGGACGTAGCCCCAATCATCGTTGCTCTTCCACCATTCGCCGACGTCTTCGATCTCCAGCGTGGCCAGGCTCAGCCGGGCCAGCCGGACCCCCCTCTTCCCGTAGATGAAGGAAACGGCGGGCGGGTCCAACCGCCTTTGGAAGGAATAGTCTCCCCGGGCATCAAAAGCCACTTCGGCCGGAAACTCTTTCTTAAGTTCGAAGGACTTGCCGTTGTCCTGCAGGACGAATGTCGGTTCACGCCCCGAGAAAAACAACAGGCCATTGATGAGATAGGGACGATTTACGGTTTCTAGCCGGCCTTTGACCAGAATTTCCTCGGCCCGGCCATCTTCCCACAGCCGCAGAGACGAGCAGACGGCTCTCCTCGTGATCAGGCAGATCCAGAAGCGCTTTCCGTCCCGAACGTCCGTTCCGACGAGCGTCGGAGTTCCCGTAGGGAAGGCCGCATGCGTAAAAACGTACCGAGCCGTCTTTTTCGTCCCCTTATCCAGGGTGACGAGTTGGACTTCTTCGGGGCGCGACCCGTTCTCGAAGAAGGCGATGGTCGGGCCGTAGGTCCATTGGCGCCAGAAAGTGGTCTGTTTCCGGTCGGAATGATACAGGGCCTCGGTCTTGCCTGTCGACAGATCGATCCGGTTGAGGTTGCCGTCATAATCTTGGACGAAGAGCGATGAGCCGTCATCCCAGCAGAACGGAAGGACCGGAGAGTCGACGCGGATCTTGACCGAGGATCCTTCGCCCCGGATCCTGACTGATTTAGAAGTGTAATTCCATTCGACGAGCTTCAGGTCCTGTGTCAAGTATAAATTCTTCCGGGCCAGGGAATCGGCGACGGCACGGCCGCCGAAGGCCGCCAGAGCGCAGAGAGCCAGGCTCGCGGCGAACGTGAGGGCATAGCGTCTGTTGAACCGGGCCGAGCGCCGGACATCGAACCGGACGATGGAGCGGAACAGGGCGGCGAGGAACGGAACGACCGGGAGGATGAGCAGGAGCAGGATCAGGGGAAGAGTGAAGTCGGCTCGATACGCGGCGACATCCGGACGCAGAAGGACGAACAAACTCGGCAGGCGCAGATCAAAGGGGTGGACTCCGAAATCCCATAGCAACCGGAAGATGACGACCCCGGTCGCGTACCAGCCCAGGAGCGAAGTTAGGCAGAGCACGATGAAGTTCTCGACGAGGACCGATAAAGACAGGGATACCAGGAAGATCGGGAGGCAGAAGAACAAAGCGAGGGCGGGATAGGGAAAGAGGACCGTGCCGGTCTTTGCGATCCCGGAAACTGCCCCGGCTATCAGGAAGAGGGCCGTTAGAACGAGGAGCCGCGGACACGCTAAACGGATCAGAAGCCCCATCCTGGAGTGAGGGAGCGAGAGGGCGTATTCCATGGCCCGTTGGCCGCGTTCCCGTCCGAAGAGGGACGCGCCCAGAAAAAGCGACCAGAAAAAGAGGCCAGGCTGCAGGACGGGGATGAAAACGGCGAGATAGGGGCCGGGCACCCATTTGAAGAGGATCAAAGGGATCGGGAGCACGGCCACGGCGGCCAAGAACCACCCGGTCTGTTTGAGGACATCAGAGAGCTCTTTTCTGAACATAGCAGCCTCCAATGAAAGCCTTGACGATCTCGTCCAGCCCGATGTCGGCGAACTTCAGCTCATATTTCCCCCGCCATTCCTCCTGGAAGGGATAGATATACCGGTCCCTCCGGAACTCGGAGGCCGTCTCGAAGAGGACGGGGAGGGAGGATGGGAGCGTCGCTTCGCCCGCGACCTTCTTGACCTTGGCCATCAAGGCGTCCCTCGGTTCATCGAGCAGGATCCGGCCCTCGTCCATGATCAGGACGCGCTCGGGGATCTCGGACGTGTCGGAGAGTGTGTGGTTGACCATGATCACGGCCGTCTTCAGATCGTCCATGGCCTCGATCACGGTTTCCAGGAATTTTTCGCGCAGGAACGGGTCGAGGCCGTGGATGACCTCGTCGATAAGCAGGACGGCTGGCCGTTGGGCTAGGATCAGACTGAGATGGAAGAGGGTCCGTTCGCCAACCGATAGCTGCCGGATCTTCCGCCTCTCGTCGAGCGCCACACCTTCGATGCGCGGGCGTTCGCCTGCGGGGATCCGGAAGACCTCCCGGTGAAAGCGCCAGGCTTCCCCGAGGGTCCAGTTCTCGTACAAGCTGAGCCGGTCGGAGATGAACCCGATCTTGGCTTTGTCCAGACCGGGGCCGAGGACAACCTGGCCCCGGTCTGGCACGATTGCCCCGGCCATGCATCTCAAAAGCGTGCTCTTCCCCGCGCCGTTGGAGCCGGCGATCACGGCCGCTTCGCCTGCGGCGAAAGCTGCTGAGACGCTGTTCAATGCCGTCTGGCGACCGTAGCGAACGGCTAGGTTTTTGGCTTCCAGGATGATCTCACTCATGGCGGGTGATCCTTTCGAGGCTGTGGCGGACGTCTTGCAGGGAGGCCCCGAGCGAGAAGGCCTTCTCCAGATAGGCTTTGGTCTCCCCTTCGAGCATGCTCAAGCGGAGGCTGTCGAGGTCGGGAGCCCTGGTCTTGACCCAATTGCCGCTTCCCGGCCGGCTTTCGACGAAACCGCCCTCCTCCAAAGCGTAATAGGCTTTTGCTACAGTATTCGGGTTAAGCTTGAGGATCTTGGCCAGCTCTCGGATCGGTGGTAAGCGGTCGCCGCCCTTCAGCCTCCCAGAGAGAATTTCGATTTTTACTGCTTGGATGACCTGTTGGTAAGCGGGAACTGGGGAAACCGGATCGATGTTCAGGATAAGCATATCCATGGCTCCTTATATGCGTATTAATAATATAATACGCTTTGTTCGGTTTGTCAAGGGGAATTGCAAGAATGAAGCGTGTGTCGACCGACCGGCTAAAGGTCCTTTTCAAGGAAGTCGCCGGGCGGGCCGGGCTGCCGAAGGATTTTTCCGTCCACAGCCTCAGGCACACGACGGCGATCATGATGTCGGCCAGAGGAGCGAGCCCAGTCCGTATAAAGACGTGGCTCAGGCATAAGCCACTCCCCTGGCTAAAGACCGGGGTTTCGGTCTTTCTCCACAAAACTCATCTTTTCGGTGGCACAGTTTTCAGGGATGAGGTCCCTAATGAGGTCTGATTGAGCACAACAGGTGACAAATCCACGACCCGGCCGACCGGACCGCCTCAGTCGTGCCTCAGCGCCTCGATCGGGTCTAACCTCGAGGCCTTTATTGCCGGATAGATCCCGGAGGCCAGCCCGATGACGGTGCAGACAAAGAATGACAACAGAACGGCGGTGATCGTCCAGCCGACGGGCCAGCCGGTGATCGCCGAGATGGCCATGGACAGGGCGAACCCGAAGAGGACCCCCGCAACCCCCCCGATCGCGGAAATGGAAACCGTCTCCGCGATGAACTGGCTGCGGATGTCGATCTGCCTGGCCCCGACAGCCCGGCGCAGCCCGATTTCCCGGGTTCGCTCGAGGACCGTGGCCAGCATGATGTTCATGATCCCGATCCCGCCCACGAGCAGCGATATCCCCGCGATACATGCCATGACGATGGTGAAGATATTCTGCGTCTTCCGGTGCTGTTCAAGAAGCGCTTCGGGCACGATCAGCTCGTAATCGGCTATCTCCTTGTGGCGCCGTCTCATCAAGTGGGCCAGCGTCGCGGCGGCCGTGCCGCTCGAGATCTCCGGCTTGAGCTGGACGCGGAATTCGTCGATATCCGACTCATAGGGCCCGAACCGGAACACCTTCAGCGCCGTCTGCAGGGGGACGTAGATATTGTTCTGCTCGCCCTTGAGGGCGATGCCCTGGAATTCGTCTTTGATCAGGCTCTTGTCCTTGAGGACGCCCACGACCGTCATCCAGACGTGGTTGATCTTGACGTACTTGCCGATGGCGTCCTGGCCGGGGAACAGGACCTGGGCGACGCGGGACCCGATCACGCAGATGTGGGCATAGACGACATCGTCGAAAGGAAGCAGGAACCGCCCGTCGCTGACGCCCAGGTTGGCCATTTCGAGATGGGTCGGCGTCACCCCCCAGACCTCAGCATCGCTCTCGCCGGCCGCGCTCAAGATGGAATAAGTCTTGACCAGCTTGCTGGCGCTGGAGGTGTTCAGGAAGGGCAGGGTTTCGCGGGCCGCGTTGAGGTCTTGCAGGGTCAGCCCCGGAGAGTTCTCCCGGATCTCCTTGAGCTTGGCCTCCTCGAACGTCTTGGCCTTGACGATGATATTGCGCAGGCCCATGGTCTCGATCAGCTGCAGGGCTTCCCGCTCGGCGCCCCGGCCGATGCTCAGCATGGCGATCACCGCCCCGACCCCGAAGATCATCCCCAACAGGGTGAGCAGGGTGCGCAGTTTGTGCTGGAGGAGGGACTCGATGGATTCTGCGACCTCGAACTTGACTTTCACGGGAGTTTCTCCCCGGCGGCCGCCGCGGGATTGCCCAGGAGCACGGTCTCTCCGTCGCGCAGACCCTTGGTGATGATGGTCAGGGTCAGGCTCCTCGCCCCGGTCTCGACCGGGCGTTTCTCGACCCGGGCCGAGGTCATGACCAGGAGGAACGCCTTGCCCTGTTCATAGACCAGGGCTTGGTTGGGGACGGCCAAGACGTCGGCCTCCTTCTCGACGAAGACGGACGCTCTCACCTGGACCCCCGGCTTCATCAGATCAGGCTCGGTGACGTCGAGCTCGACCTTGGTTTCGAAGTACTTGAGCGGGCTATCCTCGCCGAGCGGCTTGGCGATCGTATCGAGCCCGATGACCTTTCCGGTGAAAACCCTCCCCGGCTCGAAGTCGAGGGTCAGGGAGACCGGCAGGCCCTCTTTGAGCCCCGCGGCCTCGGATTCGAGGACGAAGAGCTTGGCCTCCATCTTCGACAGGTCGGGCAGGGAGCCCAGCTTCTGCCCCGGGTAGGCGTTCATCCCAACGCGGTACTTCTCCCCGCTCCAGTACTTGTTGATGACCAACATGCCGTCCTGCGGGGCCTTGATCTCGAGGTTGTTGAGCTGGTCCTGGATCTGCTTGATCTGCACCCGGCGGGTGTTCGCCCTCGCTTCGAGGAGCTGCAATTCGGCGGCGATCCTCTTTTCCATCTGGTCCCTTTTCCGCTCGAAATGGCGCTCCCGGGTGTTCTGGTAGCCGAGGTCGATGGCGTCCTCGATGATCTTGTTCTTCGGGAAGATGGTCTCGTCGCGGGCCGCGTAGACGTCGGCCAGCTTCCGCTGGATCGAGGTCACTTCGATCTGTCCGTGGAGGTCGGTCTTGTCCTTCTCGAGCTGTTTCTGCTTTTTCTCGATCTCCAGGTCGAGTTTGTCCATCTCGGCCTGCTCGACCCGCAGGCGCTCCACCAGGTCGGCGCTAGCCAGCCGGATGATGACCTCGTCCTTCTTGACCGACGAATACTCCGGCGCCATCCAAGCGATGGTCTGGAGGCCCCAGCGGCTCTCGGGAGGGACGACGATGGGCGTCGACTTGGCCGCCTGCAGTTCGCCGAAGGCCGGGATGACGATCTGAAACTCCGCTTTGCGGACCTTTAGAACGGCCATGGCCGCGTTTTTCGTCCCGCCGCACCCGGCGGCGACGGCCACGGTCACGACGAGCACGGCGACGGTCGTCCGGGCCTTCATCGTCCGGCCCCTCCGGCCCCGCCCCGGATCACAACCTTGTCGTTCTCCTTCAGGCCGCTGAGAACCTCGACCATCCCGGCTGACCGGGCCCCAATGGTGACCGGCGTCAAATCCTTGGAAAAGGTCCCTTTCTTCCAGACGGAGATCCTATTCTCACGATAGACGAGGGCCGCCTCCGGCATCTGGAGTACGTCGGCCTTGGAGGAAACCGTGATGTCGACGCCGGCCGCCATGCCCGGCCGCATCAGCCCCGGGTCGGATTCGGTCAGGTCGATCAGGGCGTCGAATACAATGGCTGGCTGGGAATCCGACTTGACCCGGAAGACCCGGCCGAGGGAGACCACCACTCCCTTGTAGACGCGGTCCGGGTTGGAATCGAGGCGGACCTCCGCGCTTTGGCCGGTCACGACACGGCCGGCCTGGACCTCGAGGATGACCGCCTTCATCTGCATCCGGCTGAGGTCGGGCAGTTCGAGGACGTTCTCGCCCATCCAACACGAGTCGCCCACGGCCTTCTTCTTGCCGTTCCAGTCGGACGTGTAGACGACGATCCCCGGTTTGGAGGCCTGGACGTTCATCTTCTGGATGTCCCCTTGGAGCCGCGCCACGGCCTCCTGCAGGAGCCGGACCTTGGTCTCTTGGATATGGATCCGGCTTCTCATCCCCGAGATCTGGTTGGCCAGTCGGCTCTCCGCGAGCTTCATTCCCAGTTCGGCCAGCTCCAACTCCATCTGTCTCTTCTGGAGCTCGTTGGACGCGATCAACTCCTCGGGGTAGTCAGCCTTGCGCACGGCCTTCTGGAGGGTGACCTTGTCCTCCTCGAGCTGGAGACCGACGTCTTCCCTCGTTTGTTGCTCCGCGAGCTTCATCCGCTCGAGCTCTTTCATCCCCGTGTCGAGCTCCGATTGCTTGAGCTGGAGGCGCTGCATGAGCTCGCGGGGATCGAAGGACAGGATCATGTCGTCCTGGTTGACCTCTTTGCCCTCCGTCGCCATGGAGGAGATCGTGTACTGCCACATTTGCTCGACTGACGGACAACCGACGTAGAGGGAAGCGGCCGATTGCAGCTGGCCCGTGGCGTGGATCTTGATATCGAAGGGCCCCCGGGCAACCTTGGCCACCCGGACCGGGCCGGAACGCGAGCAGGAGAGGAGGGAGAGCACGAATCCGGCCGCGATCATCCACCTGGCCGGCCCCAGCCGCCTAATTGTTGTCTTTGGCATCGTCTTTTTCCGTTCGGGCTTCCTTGAGGACGCCGACCTGGTCGAGCGCCAGTCCCTCCTTGACGGCCGGATTCGCCGCCGCGTCGACCGCCAGGACGAACTCGTTGAAGCCGAGTGCGTTCAACTTCATGGGCTCACCGCGAGCAGGCCGGATCCAAAAGGACTGCCCGTCGAAATGTGTCATCTCCAAGGGAATAAGCAGGACGTCGTTCTTCTGGGGGCCTTGGACTTCGCACTTGACGCTCATCCCGGGCTTCATCATCTCCGGATCGATATTCTCCAGCCCGATCCGGACCCGGAAGTAGTGCGACCGCCCCCAGCGCCGGACCGTCTCGGCGCTCTTCGAGATGTCGCCGACGACGCCGCCGAAGTGCTTGTCCGGGTAGGCGTCGAGGGAGAGACCGACGGCGTCGCCGGACTCGATCTGCTGGATTTGGGTTTCGCTGATCCAAGCCTGGACCTCGAGCGAGGTTATGTCGGGGATCTGGGCCACGGTGTAGGTCGCGTAGACCGTGTCCCCCACCTGGACCTTCCGGCCGCTCCAATCGTCCACGGCGTAAAGCACGCCGCCCGCTGTGTGCGCGGTCAGGGTCAGCGCGGCCAGCCTGTTCTTCAGCCTGTCCAACTTGGCCTCGAGGTCCCGGACCTCGATCTCGAGCGTCTTGATTTGGGCTTCACCTTCAGCGATCTTGACGACCCGGTTCGTCCGGGCGCTTTCGAGCGTGAAATCACTCTTCTTCTTCTCGAGTTGTTTGCGGTCGTATTCGACCTTGGCCTCGATCTCCGGCGGGATAGACGCGTCGATCGCCTTCTGCCGGTTGTCGTTTTCGGCTCTCCGGACCTCCACGTCCAGCTCGAACGTCTGGTGCCGGTGGTCGGCGACCTTCTGGGCTAGCTCCTCGCGCTTGGACCGGAGAGAGTCCTGGCTGTTCTCGATGTCGGAGGCCAGGTTGGCCGTGTCGAACCGGACCACGGCGTCGCCGGCCTTGACGTTCTCGCCCTCGTTGGCCATCCACTTGATCTGGCACCTGTAGGTATCGGTGACAGGGACCTTGAACTCCTCGGACCGGAGAGAGAGCAGGCTCCCGGTCAGGACGATCGCCGACCGGAATTCCCCCCGCGTCACCCGCGCGGGGCCTGCCGGGCGCTGCTGGGCTTCGTCACCGGTCAGGAAGAGTGAGAGCGCGGCCAGGACGACCGCTCCCAGAGCGGGCGCCCGCTTTCGCCGGCGCCTCGATTCAACGATTTGCGGAATCATCGATGACCTTCCCGTCTTTCAGGCTGATGATCCGGCCGGCATAGGCGGCCATGTCGTTCTCATGGGTGACCATGACGATCGTCTGGCCGCTCCGGTGCAGTTGCTGGAGCAGGGCCATGATCTCGTGGGCCGTCAAGGAGTCCAGATTGCCGGTCGGTTCGTCGGCCAGGATGATATCCGGGTCGTTGACCAGGGCCCGGGCGATGGCCACCCGCTGGCATTCCCCGCCGGATAACTGGGCCGGCCGGTGATCCGAGCGCCCGGCGAGCCCGGCCAATTCCAGCATCCGGGCGGCCTTGACCATGCCGTCCTCCACACGGCCGGGCGAGTACTTCAAGGGCAGGTACGTGTTCCTCAGAGCCGAGTACCGGGGAAGCAGGTTGAAATTCTGGAAAACGAATCCCAGGTGTTTGTTCCGCGTAAAAGACAGCTCATCGTCATTAAGACGGCTGACCTCTTTCCCGTTCAAGCTGTACGAACCCTCCGTCGGCTTGTCCAGGCATCCCAGGATGTTCATCAGCGTCGATTTTCCTGAGCCGGACGCTCCCATAACCGCCACGAATTCGTTCCGCTGGATATGCAGGTCGATTCCGTCGAGGGCACGGATCGTCGTTTCCCCCATCTGATAGTATTTTTTTAGAGCCGTCAGCTTGATCATGGCCCGACCCGGACGTGCGCCCAGCGAATGAAGGTCAACGGAATGGTCCGGATTTCTGCGTGCTGCCTGCCGCACAATCGTATTTCCTTGAGGTCCCCGTGCTTATCAATAAGTATATCGCCCCGGGCGAACGACTTCAAGCAAAAGATGAAACGAGGCAGCCCGCCGGTTTTTCTCGAGCGGGTCGTCATTTCTTTAAACGGCGTCCGCCTCCGAAAAGTTACACTCGTGGGTGGCCCGGCCAATTGAGCCGATCCCAGGAGTGATCCCCCAAAAAAGCATGTCTTGGTCATCGCCATGCTCCTTAGCGCAAGGCCGGAAGACACAAGTCAAAGCGTAAAGATAAATCTCCTGCTTTTCACCCGATATTCATGCATAAATTGTGCCAATTATTAGGTCCCCCTGTATCTCCTTGCCGTTCATTCTTTCGAGCTCGGTTACTCGGTAATTGTGTAAGAAACTTTACAATTTCAATATTAAGCCAGGAGCATCGTTTGGGTGATTCATTTCTTCTTCATTCCCCGCAACGCGATTTCTAATACTTCATCCTTTCCTGGAACATAATCGGACCTCATCCGGATCTCATCCCTAAAAATGGCCCGGCTATAAAGCGAGTTGTGTTGCTTTGCCGATATCCAAGATGCGAAAAAGCTCAAATCATAAATGCCTGACGATCTAACCTGACCTATTCATAAACATTCATGACGGTGCCAAAATTGAGAGGAA
>CAZZCH010000107.1:0-10018 GCA_964652895.1 uncultured Eubacteriales bacterium | reverse complement strand
CACCAGCATTATTATCTTCGCTTCGATGATCCTGGCGCCCTTTGCCGGCCGTCTCGTGGACCGCGTGGGGAGGCGGGCGACGTTCATGATCGCCGGCTCCCTTCTCATGATCCCCTGCCACCTGGCCATGGGGCTGACCAGGATCTACCCGGCTTACCCGATGATCCTCCTCGGCTTTTCGTTCGTCCTCGTCCCGGCGGCCATGTGGCCTTCGGTCCCGCTCATCGTTAAGTCCGACCGCGTCGGCACCGCCTTCGGGCTGATGACGGCCATCCAGAATATCGGCCTCGGCCTCTTCCCGCTTCTCAACGGCCTCCTCAGGGACAGGACGGGCAATTATGTCGCCAGCGAGGTCATGTTCGCCAGCCTGGGTCTCGTCGGACTCGTGTTCGCCTTGCTCCTCAAGCGGGCCGACCGCCGGGAAGGGCAAGGGCTGGAAGTCCCGCAGAAGGCCAAAGCCTGAGGCCGTCTTCCCCTTTTTGGGGAATTGCTCGTCCATGGTTGACCCGCCGTTCCACGGATGATATACCTTGGATATTCGGAGGGGAAAATAGCCGTTGAAATGCCCCAACTGTCATGCCCAGAATAAGGACGACTCGAGGTTTTGCAGCAACTGCGCCACTCCGTTGAACCTGGAGAATCCTGAGGGAGTCTCCCTGACGAAAACCCTGGCCACTCCTTTACCCGTCGTCTCGAAAGGGGCCCTCATCGCCGGTAAATACAAGATCTTCGAGGAGATCGGCCGGGGCGGGATGGGCGTCGTCTACAAAGCCGAGGACCTCCGGCTCAAGCGGACCGTCGCCTTGAAGTTCCTGCCGCCGGAGCTGACCCATATTCCCGACGTCAAGGATCGCTTCATGCGGGAGGCCCAGGCCGCGGCGGCCTTGGATCATCCCAATATCTGCACGGTCTACGAATTCGACCAGGCCGAAGGGAAAGCCTTCATTTCCATGGCCTATATTGAAGGCCAGAGCCTGAAAAAGAAGATCGACTCGGGACCGCTCGAGCTCGAGGAAGCGTTGAATATCGCTACCCAAGTAGCGGAAGGACTGCAGGAGGCGCATAAGAAAGGCATCGTCCACAGGGATATCAAGAGCGCCAACATCATGGTGACGGCCAAAGGCCAGGCGAAGGTCATGGATTTCGGCTTGGCCAGGATCGCGGGAACTACCCTGGTCACCCAGGAAGGGACGACCATGGGGACGGTCATCTATATGTCTCCCGAGCAGGCCAGAGGGGAAAAGGTCGACCATCGGACGGACATCTGGTCGTTTGGGGTGGTCCTTTACGAGATTCTCGCAGGCCAGCTGCCTTTCCGGGGCGAGCACGAGCAGGCCATCGTGTATGCGATCCTAAAGGAGAAACCCAAGCCGATCACGGATATCAAGGCCGGCATTCCCGTGTCGATCGAGCAGGTCGTGTACCGGGCCCTCGAGAAGGATCCGGACAAGCGGTACCAGCAGGTCGACGAATTGCTGGATGATTTGAAATCCATCTCCGCCGGAATCGTGCCGGAGGAGATCAAAGCGCGGCTGAGGAAAGCGAAGCTTCGGAAGAGAAAGAAGGCCATCCTCTATGCCGGCGGGGTTGGTTTGACCATCATCATGGCTGTCTTGGCCCTGAGCCTCTTCACCGGCCGCGCGGAGGCCATCGATTCCATCGCGGTGCTGCCGCTTAAGAACCTTTCGGGGGATGTAGAGAAGGACTATTTTGTCGATGGAGTGACTGATGAATTGATCGGGCAGTTGGGCCAGATAAGCGCGCTTCGGGTGATTTCGCGTCAGTCCGTGATGCAGTACAGAGAATCGAACAAGCTCTTGCCGGAGATAGCCCGGGAGTTGAATGTTGATGCAGTCGTAGTGGGTTCGGTGCAGCAGGTCGGCGAAAGCGTGCGGATTCGGGTTCAGTTGATCGATGCTTTCCCTGAGGAGCAGAACCTTTGGGGAAAGACGTATGAGCGGCCCATGACCGAAATATTGGCCATGTACAACGAAGTGGCACGGGCCATTGTGGACGAGGTCCAAATCACACTTACGCCGAAAGAAGAGACACGCCTCGCGAGGGCCCTCCAGGTCAATCCCCAGGCCTATGAGGCCTATCTCAAGGGCATGTATCACCTTTACAAGCTGACTCCACCGGAACTCGATGCCGCGCTGCACTACTTTGAACAAGCTCTGGAGACAGATCCCAACTACGCTCTGGCCTATACAGGAATTGCTTTCGTCTGGACCGGACGCCAACAGATGGGATTGGTCATCCCCAGCGAGGCGACGCCAAAAGCGAAGGATGCCATTCTAACAGCGCTTGCCTTGGATAACACTTTGGCTGAGGTTCATTATACATTGGCTGCCATCAAGACATGGAACGACTGGGACTGGGAGGGGGGAGAGCAAGCATTCAAACGGGCCCTCGAGCTCAAACCCAACTATCCGGATGCGCTCGTGTACTACTCGAACTTGTTGTGCTATATGGGTCGTCTGGATGAAGCGCTGGCAATGGCTGAGCGAGCCGTGCAATTGGACCCACTCAATTCAATTATCCTGACTATTTCTGGCGTCAGCTTAGAGTACCTGCGCCGTTATGATGACGCCATAGAGCGGTTCCTAAGCGCTCTTAGAACATCACCCAATGATCCCGTAGCGTATAATGGACTCTGGGAAACCTACTATATGAAGGGAATGTATGAGGAATCTCTGAAATCAGCCAAGGCATTTTTTACAGGACTAGGCTTCGCTGAGCTCGCGGAAGTCATGGCACAGGGATATGAGGAAGATGGCTACAGTGGGGCGATGACGTCCGCGGCTGAGACCATGGAAGCGTTTTCGAAGCAGACATATGTTTCTCCCTATTCCATTGCTATGGTGTATGCTTTAGCTGGGGATAAAGAGAAAACCATTGAATGGCTAGAGAGAGGATATGAGATGAGAGATCCCATGATGCATTATGTGAGTATATTTACTTTTGATCTCCTGGACGACGACCCGCGGTAGCAAGACCTGCTCCGTCGGATGAACCTGCGGAAACAAGAATGATCTGTATGTGCTATAGAAGGGCTGCCAAGATAGAGGACTGTGGGAATATCTCTCACTTTGGAAAAGGACTACGGGTATTTCCGACCCATCGTCCGGGAGGTCGTCGAGCGTTACCTCGACTGCGGCAATCCGCGCTCGGGCTTCGCCCTCATGATCCGTTACCGTCTCGTGAGGACAGACCGAAACGGTCGCCAGGATCCGCTGTCCGAACTGCCACGCGGAACACCTGTTGACATTTTCCTGCAAGACGCGTGGCTTTTGCCCGACGTGCCACGCCAAGCGCCTGGAGGAGTGGGAGGAGTGGGGGGAGTGGGTGCGGGAGTCGCTTCTCCTCTGATTAAGTCTATTATTACGAGGATTATTATTCCTCATTATTGACTTATTTCGAGGATAATAGTATCTTATATTTATGAAGATACCCCGATATTACGCGGACTTGGGCTCTTTCCTAAAGCCGAACAAGGTTCTTGTTCTCTATGGCCCCCGGCAGGTAGGGAAAACAACTCTGCTCAAGGATTACCTCGTTTCCGCTCCCTTCAAGTACCGCCTCGACTCCGGCGAGGACGTCCGCGTCCAGGAAATCCTCGAATATCAGGATTTCGCGAAAATCAAAGAGTACGCATCAGGTTATGAACTCCTGGCCATCGATGAAGCCCAAAAAATCCGGAATGTCGGCCAGGCCCTGAAAATCCTTGTCGACCAGGTCCCGGGAATCCGGATCATCGCCACCGGCTCCTCATCGTTCGACTTGGCCGGCCAAGTAGGAGAGCCGCTGACAGGAAGAAAAACCACCCTTACGCTCTTCCCCGTCGCCCAAATCGAACTCGCCGGGCTCTTCACTCCTTTCGAGCTCCGTGAACGGCTCGAGGAATTTCTCATCTTCGGGGAATACCCCGAGGTCGCGGCGGCTTCCGACAAAAAGGATAAGGCGAGGTTCCTCACGGAGATCACCTCCTCGTATCTTCTCAAGGACATCCTGGCCCTCGACCGGATCAAGAGCTCCAAGATCGTGTTGGACCTCCTGCGCCTCCTGGCCTTTCAAATCGGTTCCGAAGTTTCGCTCAGCGAGCTGGCTCAGAAGGTCGGACTGGATTACAAAACTGTAGCCCGCTACCTCAACCTCCTCGAGAAGACTTTTGTCATCTTTACCCTGCGCGGCTACAGCCGGAATCTGCGTAACGAAATGACCAAGAAAGCGAAGTACTACTTCTTCGACACCGGGATACGGAACGCCCTGATCGCCAATTTCAATCCGTTGGAGCTCCGCGACGATACCGGCGGCCTCTGGGAAAACTTCCTGCTCCTGGAGAGGATCAAACGGCAAGCTTACCGGGCGGCTCCCGTAAATTTCTATTTCTGGCGGACCTGGGAGGGCCAGGAGATCAACCTCATCGAGGAACGCGAAGGCAGGCTCTTCGCCTATGAATTCAAATGGACGGGGACGGGGCGGGAGCCCAGGAAATTCAGAGAGGCCTACCCGGGGACCGATTTCGAGGTCGTCAATAGGGAGAACTATTTGAAATTCGCCGGGATTCCGTAATTTCGGCCCCTCCTCTCTCATCTCTATGGAACCGCGAAGGTCAAGGGCGGACTGCAAGGTGGGGTTTGAGAAAGAGGAGTAATTGACCGGCTGCTTCACCGATGATATATATAGGGCATTCGGAGGGGAAGGCGTGCAATGGAATGTCCCAACTGTCATGTAGAAAATAAGGACGACTCTCGCTTTTGCAGCAACTGCGCCACGCCCTTGAATCTGGAGGAGACCCTTCCGGCCTCCCTGACGCAAACCCTGGCCACTCCTCTACCCGTCGTCTCGATGGGTGCCCTCATCGCAGGCAAGTACAAGATCGTCGAGGAGATCGGCCGGGGCGGGATGGGCGTCGTATACAGGGCCGAGGACCTCCGGCTCCAGCGGACCGTGGCCCTGAAGTTCCTGCCACCGCACTTGGCCGATTCCGCCGAGCTCAAGGAACGGTTCTTGATCGAGGCCCGTGCGGCCGCGGCCCTGTCCCATCCGAATATCTGCGTTATCCACGAGGTCGGGGAAGACGAGAAGCGTCCCTTCATCGCCATGGAGTATGTCGATGGCGAGACCCTCCGGGACAGGATCAAAAAAAAGCCCCTAGCAACGGAAGATGCCCTGTCTATCGTGAGCCAGGTCGCAGCCGGGCTGGGCGAGGCCCACCATAAAGGCATTGTCCACCGGGACATCAAAAGCGCCAACATCATGGTCACGACGAAGGGTCAGGCCAAGGTCATGGACTTCGGGCTGGCCAAGCTCCGGGGCGGCTCGTCGTTGACGAAGAGCCAGACGACGTTGGGTACGGTGGCCTACATGTCGCCGGAGCAAGCCCGGGGCGAGGAGGTTGACGGGCGGACGGACCTCTGGTCGCTGGGCGTCGTGCTCTACGAGATGCTCACGGGCGAGCTTCCGTTCAGGGGCGACCGGGACCTCTCGATCATCCACTCCATCGTCCACGAGGACCCGAGGCCGATCAAGCTCCGCAAACCGCCCGTCCCCTTGGAGTTGCAGCAGGTCGTCGCCCGAACCCTGAGGAAGAACCGCGATTCGCGCTACAGCTCGGCCGAGGACGTGCTGAAAGATCTGAGGATATATGAGGAGATACTCCAGGCGGAATCGGCGGGCGTCTTCAATCTGCGCTCGCTCGTGAAGCGGCTCCGTCGTCCCGCGGTGACCATTCCCACGGTGCTGGCGGTGGCAGCGATCGCGGCCGCGGCCGTCTGGTTCTTCAAGCATCAGGCCAAGGTCCGTTGGGCCATGGAGGTCGCCATCCCGGAGATCGAGCGGATGATCGAGGAGAACGACGTCTGGCGGAACCTCGTCCCGCCTTACCGCCTCGCTGAGAAAGCTGAAGCCGTCCTCGGGAACGACCCCAAGTTGGCGGAGCTTTTCTCGAAATGCTCCCTGAACATCGATGTTAAAACAGAGCCTTCCGGCGCCAGGGTCTACATGAAGGAATACGAAACCCCCGACGCCGAGTGGTCCTATCTGGGCAAAACCCCGATCGAGAAGATTCGCCTGCCCGTCGGGATCTTCAGATGGAAGCTCGAAAAAGAGGGCTACGAGACCGTCCTGGCGGCGGCGTCCACCTGGAGTACTGATCTTGCGAACCATGACATCATCATCCCCTACGATCTCGTCAGATCGCTGGATAAGACGGGAAGCATCCCGCCGGGTATGGTGCGCGTCCAGGGCACGAAAACGGCCGTCGGAACCCTGGGTGACTTCTTCATCGACAGGTGCGAGGTCACCAACAGACAATTCAAGGAGTTCGTCGACAAGGGCGGGTACAGGAACAAAGAATATTGGAAATATAAAATAGTTAAAGACGGAAAGGAGTTGACCCGGGAGGAGGCCATGAGGGAGTTCGTGGATCCAACGGGCCTGCCTGGCCCATCGACCTGGAACGCGGGGGATTATCCCGAGGGCGAAGGCGACCACCCAGTTTCAGGCGTTAGCTGGTACGAAGCGGCGGCCTACGCCGAATATGCCGGGAAGAGCCTGCCGACGACCGCCCATTGGAACGTGGCGAGAGGAGGGGTGACGCCTATGATTCAGGTCTTCCAGCTGGGAGGCTTTGCGGTGTTGGCGGCATTCTCAAACTTCGGGGGCTCAGGCCCCGTCCCGGTGGGAAGTCTCCAGGGTTGGACCGTTTACGGAGCCTTCGACATGGCAGGGAACGTCAGGGAGTGGTGCTGGAACGAGACCCCGGTGGGAAGGGTCATCCGAGGCGGAGCCTGGGAAGACAACACCTATGAGTTTGGCAATGTCAGGCAGGCTCCCGCAATGGACCGCTCCGCCAGGAACGGGCTCCGGCTGGCGTTCTACCCCCATCCCGAGGCGATCCCTGAAGCGGCGCTCGCCCTTCGTCAGCCTCTCAGAGTACGTGCCGATGTGCGGACGCGGCAGCCGGTGGCCGACCCCTTCTATAGTATCTACAGGGAGCAATTCTCCTATGATAAGACCGATCTCGACGCCCGCGTGGAGCATCGGGAAGAGAGTCCGGGAGGGTGGATCCGCGAGAAGGTCTCCTTCGATGCCGCCTATGGCGGCGAGCGGGTTCTGGCCCATCTCTTTCTTCCCAAGAACGCGCAGCCCCCGTATCAAACAGTGATCTATTTTCCGGGTTCGGCCGCGACATGTCAGAAATCGAGCGATGATCTCGAGAACTATTATGAATTCTCCATGTTCCTCTCGTTCCTAGTTAGGAACGGCCGGGCCGTGCTATTTCCGGTTTATAAAGGGACTTTCGAGCGAAGCGACCCGGCTTTAGCCTCGATCCACTCCGGAGTCGAGTCTTACGCCTACACCGAATACTTGATCCAACTCGTCAAGGATTTCAGAAGATGCGTCGACTATCTGGAGACCCGCCCCGATATCGACAGCCGGAAGCTCGCCTATTACGGCATGAGCTGGGGGGGCCTGCTCGGAGCGATCATCCCGGCGGTGGAGGAGCGTCTCCAGGCCAGCGTTTTGTGTTCAGGCGGCCTCACGGGGTGGCCGATCCGCCCCGAAGCGGATCCGATCAATTATGTGACCCGGGTCAAGACGCCTACGTTGATGTTGAACGGGAAGTATGACACGAGTTTCGGTTTGGAGGAAGGCATCAGATCCGTGTTCGACCTACTGGGGACCCCAGCGGAACACAAGGACCTGAAATTGTACGACACCGACCACATCCCTCCCCGGAACGAATTCATCAAGGAGACTCTGGCCTGGCTGGACAAATACCTCGGGCCGGTGAAGAGATAAACCCGGACAGACAGCCCTCGAGGTCGAAGGCTCGTTCGTCCGGGTCCGAGAAGGTCTCGACGCCTTTTACTTGGATTTCTTTTTGGCCTTGGCCGCCACTTCGGCCTTGCTCGTCCGCCTCAGGTCTGCGGCGTGGGCGCGCTTGTAGGTCTGGATGTCTTTAAAGCGCCCCTTGGCATCGCGCACGGCATAGAGTTTGGTCCCCTTGGAACTGCGATGGGTCGTTCTTTTAATAGGCATACTTCCTCCTTCGATAGATTTCGCTGACGCCGTCGGACGGTCGAACGAGCGGCGGCGATAGACGGCTCATCATTTTTAAGAGATCCGACGTATTCCCCTCAGCGGCAGGGCGCCGCTTTCTTAAACGCATGTGACGACTTCAGTCTAATGAACGCAACCTCGGATGTCAATGAAAACCGGCCCGGAGTTTGCCGCGGCCGCGGATTTCTGCTATAAAGTCCCTCCATGATCCGCGCCGTCATCTCCGACCTGGGCCGCGTCGTCCTCTGGTTCGACAACAACATCTTCCTGCGCAAGCTGGCCGACGCGGCCGGGAAGCCGTTCTCCGACGTTAAGGCTACGGTCCACGGCGACCTCGAGCTCTTCCGGCGGTTCGATGGAGGGGTCGTCACACCGGCGGGTTTCCACGCCCGGGTGATGGAGATCGTCGGCGCCGACATCTCTTACGGCGAATTCTACGAAATGTACAACGACATATTCACCCCGAATCCTGCCGCGATCGACGTGCTTTCGCGGATCAAGGCGGCCGGCACCAAGACCCTCCTGCTCTCGAACACCGACCCGGAGCGCTTCGCCTTTGTTCGGGGCCGCTTTCCCGAGATCCTCTTCTTCGACGGCTATGTTCTCTCCTACGAACTCAAGCTGCTCAAGCCGGATCCGGCGATCTACCTCGCCGCGGCGCGGCTGGCGGGCACTTCGCCGCAGGAGTGTGTCTTCATCGACGATATGGAGGAGAACGTCAAGGGCGCCGTAGACGTGGGACTGCAAGGCGTCCATTACCGGCCGGAGACCGACCTGGCCGCGGAGCTCCGAAAACTCGGCCTGCGCTTCTAAAGAAAGGGGACACGTACCGAAGGTACATGTCCCCCGCCGTCCCCGTCCTCAATCTATCCCGTAGGATGCGCTCAGCGGGCTCTCACGAGCGGAATCGTCACTTCCCGACGACCTGGACCCACACTTTGCGTGTCCGCGGCCCGTCGAATTCGCAGATAAAAACGCCTTGCCAGGTCCCGAGTTGCAGGCGTCCGCTCTCGACGATCAAACTCACTGACGATCCGACGATCGCCGTCTTGACGTGGGCCGGGGAGTTGCCTTCGGCGTGGGCGTAGGGGAACGCGTCGGGCACGATCCGCCGCAGCGTCATGAGCAAGTCTGCTCTAACGTCCGGGTCGGCGTTCTCGTTGACCGTGACGCCCGCCGTCGTGTGGGGGACGGCGACGACGCACACGCCGTTCGCAACCCCCGACTTCGCCACGACCCGGCCGATTTGGGCCGTCAAATCGACGAATTCTTCCTTGGCCCGCGTCCGTATTTCGATAATTTCCATGGTCGCCTCAATAAATAATAAAAATCCCTCGAAAAAGGCTTGACAAGCCTTTTCCCCGGGTGTAGAGTCTGCTCGGAAAATACAATATTTGGTATTTTCCGTTTAATAGCTCCACAATATATGGGATATGGCCGAAAGGCTTTTTAGTTTTAGCCATGGTTTCTGGAAGGGTTGATTTTAGCACGTTACCTGCGAAATTCCCAGGTTTGTGAGCAGGGCGAAGAAGAAGAAGGAGGCGGATCATGGTCAGCACGGTCGGCAGGATCAAGAAGAGAGACGGCACCGTCGCGGACTTCAACCAGGAGAAGATCACCAACGCCATCTTCAAGGCGATGCAGACCCAGGGCATCAAGGACCTGTCGATCGCTAAGACTGCTTCCGACATCGTCTGTTTCATGATCGATGAGAAGTTCGGTGGGTACACCGTCCCCTCCGTCGAACAGATCCAGGACATCGTCGAAATGGTCCTCATGAAGCAGGGCTACCACGACGTCGCCAAGACCTACATTCTCTACCGCGAAAAGCACAAAGGCATACGCGAGGCCAAGAAGATCGGCCTCAACCTCGAGCGCCTGGTCAAGGACTACCTCAGCAACGCCGACTGGAAGATCCGGGAGAACTCGAACGAGGGCGTCATGAGCTTCG
>CAZZCH010000106.1:0-10257 GCA_964652895.1 uncultured Eubacteriales bacterium | reverse complement strand
CTGGCAGATCCTCCAGAGCATGGGCGTCCGCGTCCGCGGCGCAAACTTCGTTTCCTGCCCCACCTGCGGCCGGTGCGAAGTCGACTTGATGACCTTGGCGGCCCGCGTGGAAAAGGCCGTCCTCGGGCTTCGCGCGCCGCTCACCGTGGCGGTCATGGGATGTACGGTCAACGGACCCGGTGAAGCCCGGGAAGCGGATATCGGCCTGGCCTGCGGCCGGGGAAGCGGTGTCATTTTCAGGAAAGGGAAGCTCCTGCGGCGGGTCCCGGGCGCCCGGATGGCCGACGAATTCATCGACGAGGTCCTGAAGCTCGCCGCCGAAGCCGGCGGGGCAAAGGATTGACCCGATGGCCCGGAAAACGGAAGTAAGGCTCTCCCCGGCACTCGAGCGAAAATACGGCAAGCTCCGGTCGATCCTCGGCGGGATGGAGAGCGTCCTCGTCGCCTTTTCGGGAGGCGTCGACAGCACGCTCCTCCTCAAGACGGCCCATGACGCCCTGGGCCGCGGCGCCGTTGCCGTGACGGCGGCGTCTGTGATCCATCCAGCTTGGGAAACCCGGGAAGCGAGAGAGATCGCCCGGGGGATCGGGGCCTCGCTCCGGGTCCTTCGGGTCGAACCGCTCGAGGACCGCGCCTTCGCTCAAAATCCCCCCGACAGATGCTACCATTGCAAGAGCAAGCTCTTCTCGCGGTTTCTGGAAATCGCCCGGAGCCGGGGGATTCCGTGGGTCCTCGACGGATCCAACGCCGATGATGCCGGGGATTTTCGTCCCGGCGGCAGGGCGCTGGCCGAACTCGGCATCCGGTCGCCCCTCAAAGAGGCGGGACTCACCAAGGGCGAGATAAGGCGTCTCTCGCGGTTCCTGGAATTGCCGACCGCGGACAAGCCCGCGTTGGCTTGCCTGGCCTCTCGCTTCCCCTATGGTATGAAAATCGACAAAGAAAGCTTGGAACGGGTCGGAAAGGCCGAGGACCTGCTGCGCAAGCTCGGTTTCGGCCAGGTCCGGGTCCGGCACCACGGCCCCGTGGCCCGGCTCGAGGTCGATCCGGCCTTGATCCCCAAGTTGGCCAAGGCCGACGTCCGGGGCGCGATCAGTCGGGGGCTGAGGAAGCTCGGCTACGCCTACGTCGCCATGGACCTCGACGGCTACCGGACCGGCAGCCTCAACGAAACGCTGAAATTCCGGACATAAAAAAAACGGGGGAAAGAAGCGATCTCTCGCTGCCTTCCCCCGTACTGTTCTCGATCACAATCGAAGGTGCACGTGGGGATGAGCCGCGCGCTCAGTCGATCTTATCTGTCTTCTTCTCCGTGATGATGCCGACGGACTCGATTCCCGCCGCGCGGATGATGTCCCAGATGTACTCCGCGAAGATACCGTATTCGAGTTCCTGGTCCGCTTTGAGGTAGAGCTTCTTGTCGACCACGGTCAGGAAAGCCTCTTCGAGCGCGTTCTGCAAGGTCTCCATCGTCACCTTGTCCTGGTTGACATAAAGGAGGAAACCCTTGGGGTCGCGCGCGTCCCTCTTGATTGCCAGGACGACGTCGGGGTTCTCCGGCATGTTCATCGTGAACTGGGCGTTGGGGAGCTTGACGTCGACGCCTTTTTGAATGAGGGGCGTCACGATCATGAAGATGATGAGAAGGACGAGCAGGACGTCACAGAGAGGGACGACATTCGGTTCGGATTTGACGGTGTCTTTGCCGCCTGTCGAAACTGAGAATCCCATTTCTTGCCTCTCTCTCATTCCGGTCTAACGGAGACCGGATCTTCGTTCCTTAACGGGCTTCGCCGGACTTGATGAAGAAATCGACGACCTGAGACGAGGTGTTGGACATCTCGGTGTCGTAGACTTCGATCCTCGAGTTGAGCATGCTGTAGCACCACAGCGCGAGGACCGCGACGCCGATGCCGACGGCCGTCGTCACGAGCGCCTCGGAGATGCCTCCGGCCACGGCGCCGATGCCGCCCGAACCCGTCAGCTGCATGCCGCGGAACGCGTTGATGATGCCGAAGATCGTCCCGAACAGCCCGATGAAGGGGGCCGACGTGGCGATCGTGGCCAGGACGGTCAGGCCGCGCCGGAGTTCCTGGTTGAACAGGGTCTGGGCGCGCTCGCTGCCGCGCGACGCCGTCTCGATCTGCTGATCGAAACCGAGCTTCGCTTCCTTGCCTTCGATGAAGGCCTGGATGCCGGCCGCAGTGATGCGGGCCAGGTGGCTGCCCTTGTAGTCCTTCTTGTTGGACAGGGCCAGCGCGTCCTTGATGTTGCCGTTCTTCAGCAGCTCCGCCAGCTTGGGGGCCACTTCGCGGGATTTATTCCGGGCCCGGGCGAAGACGAGCTGCCGCTCGATGAGCATGTAGACCGAGATGATGGACATGGCGACCAGAATGACCGACACTATCTTGGCCACTGGTCCCATGGCCGCTACCATTTCCATAAGTCCGAATTGCATGGGTCATACCTCCTGTTAATTATCGTAAGCCATTAAATGACTTTACTATTTCAGCTGGAATCGGACGGTAACGACGAAAATGACGGGCCGGGGTCGTCCGTTGATAACCATCGGCTCGTAGACCCATTGGCGCACGGCGTCGGTAGCCGCCTCGTCGAGCAGGCCGATCGACTTCAGGACCTTCATGGCGATGACGCGCCCGTAGACATCCGTTGTCGCCTCGATGACGACGACGCCCTCGACACGCGCCTGCCGGGCGATCTCCGGATAGATCGGCTTCACTTCCTTGACGAGCTTCGGCGGCTTGATTTCGCCGATGGCCCGGACGGGGGCTTCCACTTCGCCGACGACGCCGCCGAGGACGCCGCCGACGACACCGCCGAGGACGCCGCCGACAACGCCGCCTTCGACGCCGCCTTCGACGCCGCCTTCGACGCCGATGTCCGAAAGCGTTTCTTCGGCGATCTGCTCGGGGATCTCAACGGGGGCGACGAGGCGTCCCGGTTCGATCGTGGCCGTGGCCCGGACGCGCTTGATCCGCGCGGTCGTCGTCGCGCTCTTCTTCTTGGCCGGCGGCGGCGGCGGGGGCGGGGGCGGGGGCGGGGGAGCGAGGAAGGCGCTGTAGACCTCGACGGTCGGCAATGCGCCCGTCGACAGCAAGGGAAGAACGATGGCCGTTATGATCAGGGCCAGGTGGAGTAACAAGGCGATCGGGAAGACAAGCGCCTTCCGAGCGGTGCCCTTCTCGCGCTTGAAAAAAGAGTCCTTGAAGATCTCGGGCACATCGGTCGTCCGGACCATCTTTTTGACTTCCGCCATGATGCTTACCTCACGCTCGTATTAATGCAGATTCGCACAGAAGATATTATAAAATAAAAATGTCCTTTTGACAAGGGAAATTCATCTCCGGCGGGCATTTTTCGGCTTGAACCATTTCTGCCAGAAAAGGACGATCGGGCAGGACAGGTAGATCGTCGAGTAGACGCCCTCGATCGTGCCGATGAGCATGAGGAAGGCGAAGTCGTTGATGACCTCCCCGCCGAAGCCGAAGAGGGCGCCGACGGTCAGGAAGACCGTGCCCGAGGTGATGATCGTCCGTCCCAGTGTTTGGTTGAGGCTGATGTTCATGACCTCTTCGAGGGGTTTGCCGCGCATCGCCTTCTGGTTCTCCCGGACGCGGTCGAAGATGACGATCGTGTCGTTGGTCGAGAACCCGACGATGGTCAGGATGCCGGCGATGATGGGCAGGTTGATCTCGCGGTTGGTGAACGAGTAGATGCTCATCGTGATCAGGACGTCCTGGGCTAGCGTGAAGATGGCCGCGACGCCGAACTCGAGCTTGAACCGGAGGGCGATGTAGATGAGCATGCCGATGAGGGACCAGATGGTCGCCTGGACGGCCTTGCGCCGGAGGTCCGCTCCGACCTGCGGGCCGACGGTTTCCCGGCTGAGAACGGTCATCTTGCCGAGGAAGGTCTTATCCTTGAGAAAGGCCAGGGCTTCGGGTTTGAGACCGAGCCCGGCCAGATCCTGGAAATCGGCGATGATGCCGGCTTCGTTCCTGTAGGCAATGACCCTATGGGCGGCATCCGGCCCCGATCCGGGGAAGGCCGTCTCGAGGAGTCCGGAGAGCGTCCTCTCGTCGACGGCGTTCAGATCAACGAGGCCGCGGGCCAGCTCCGCCAGTCCGTCCTCGCCGCGGAGGGCGGCGATGATCTTGTCGGCCAGCGCTTCGTGGGCCTCGAGCTGGTCCTGGTCGCCGGCCTTGGTGTTGGCCGTCTCCATGGCCCTGATCTGGAATTCCCGCCCTGTATTTCCGGACTTTTGGACCTGGCTCTTGCCCAGGCCGACGCTGCCGAGAAGGTCGCGGATCTGGCCCTCGGACGAAGGGGTCCGCATCATGACCCGGAGGAGGGACCCTTCCCCGAAATCGACGCCGAGCTTGAGCCCCTTGAAGACCGTGATGTTGAGGATGCCGGCGAGCACGATGACGGCGGTCACGGCCAGGGCGATGTATTTGTATTTCAGGAACTTGATATTGGGGGTTTTGAAGAGTTGCATGTCAGATACTTAGCTTCTTGGCGGTTTTCTTGACCATCAGGTCAAATAGGAGATGGGAAACGAAAACGGCCGTGAATAGGTTGGCGACAAGGCTGATCGTCAGCGTCACGGCGTAGCCGCGGATCGGGCCCGTGCCGAACTGGAAGAGGAAGATGGCCGAGATGATGGTCGTCAGGTTGGAGTCGAAGATGGCCGTGAAAGCCCGGCTGAAGCCTTGGGAGATCGAGCTCAAGATGCCCTTGCCCAAGGCGGTCTCTTCCTTGATCCTCTCGAAGATGAGGACGTTGGCGTCGACGGCCATGCCGATGGCCAGGATGATGCCGGCGATGCCCGGCAGGGTCAGCGTGGCCTTGAAGTAGGCCAGCGCGCCGAAGAGGAGGAGCACGTTGAGAAGCAGGGCGAAGACCGCGATGAGCCCGGACAGCTTGTAGAAGATGACCATGAAGGCCATGACGGCTAGGACGGCCACAAGCCCGGCGATGAGCCCCTGGCGGACGGAGTCGGCGCCGAGAGCCGGGCCGATCGTCCTCTCTTCGAGGTAGCGGATGCCTGCCGGGAGGGCGCCCGCCTTAAGGATGACGACCAGGTCGTCGGCCTCTTCGACCGTGAAGCGGCCAGTGATGACGCCCCCCTGGGTCCGGTCGATCCTGGCCTCGATGCCGGGGGCGGACTGGACTTTCTTATCGAGGATGATGGCGATCTGCTTGCCGATATTGTCGCCGGTGACCTGCTCGAACCGGGCGCCGCCTTCCGAGTTCAAAGTAAAGGAGACGGCCGGATTGTTCCATTCGTCCTGGGTTCGCCGGATCGTCCGCAGGTCCTTGCCCGTGACCACGGCGACCTTGTTGACGAGGTAAACCCCCCCCTGGCCCCTATTGGGGTCGCCCCGGAGGATCTCGGCGTCGTCGGGGACCTGGCCGTTCGTCGCCTGGAGCAGGGTCGCCTCTTCGGCCGCGGGGCCGGCCTTGACCAGCTTCCACTCCAGGACGGCGGTGACCTTGATCAGCTCCTTGACCCGTTCGGGGTCATCGACGCCGGGCAGTTCGACGACGATCTTATCCTTGCCCTGCTTCTGGATGAGGGGCTCGGTGACGCCGTACGAGTTGATCCGGTTGTCGATCGTCTGAAGCGCTTGGTCGACGGACTGATCGCGGAGGAGCTGGGCGGTAAGCGGTTTCAGGGTCAGGTTGGCCCTGTCGCCCGTGAACCCGTAGTCCCAGTCCCGGGAGTACTGGCCGAACAGGTCGCGGGTCTTGCCTTCCTCGTCTGCGAGCGTCCCCTGTACGGCGATCCGGCCCAGGCCTTCCTTCGTGACCTTCTGGAAGGTGATGGTGTTCTTCTTGAGGAGATCCTCGAGCCGGGAGACCTCCAGATCCGTTTCCATGTTGATGGAATCGTCGGTGATGACCTGAAGGACGAGGTGGATACCGCCTTTGAGGTCGAGCCCCCGTCTGACCTTGGTGTCGTTGAAGGGGTAGGCGAGGATGATCGCGCCGGCGATGATGGCCAGCGTCAGGATGACCTTCCATTGGAGATTCTTTTTCATGGGACCTTCACTCTCGCGTGAGATTCATTTCGGGCGAGGGACGCCGTCCCTCCTCCCGGGGCTTATTCGCCCTCGGGCTTATCGGACGCGCCCAGGATGACGCCCACAGCGCTCTTGGTGATGTCGACCTTGACGTTGGCCGCGATCTTGAGCTCGATGCGGTCCTTCTGGACGCCCATGACCGTGCCGAAGATGCCCGCGGTCGTGACGATCCGGTCTCCCGGCTTCAGGTTTTCCACGAGGTCCATGTGCTTTTTCTGTTTCTTCCTCTGGGGCATGATGATGAGGAGGTAGAAAATGACGAAAACGAGGACGAAGGGAAGGAGGGCGCCCAGCATGTTGGGACGGGCGGCCTGCGCCCCTCCGGCCTGCCCGGCCAGGATCGAGGTTGCTCCGAAAATCATGTCGGTTCTTCCTTTGTCGAGGCGTTAGAACTCAATCTCTTCTTCAGAATATCGAAGGAGTGAGATTGGATAGAATGGCGTATTTTGTGGAAGATGTCAAGATAGAAGTTCAGGTTGTGGATGGTATTCAAGACCGCCGCCGTGATCTCATCGCGCTCGAAGAGGTGGCGGAGATAGGCCCGGGAGAAGTTGCGGCACGTGTAACAAGGGCAGGCCTCGTCGAGGGGCCGTTCGTCCCGGGCGTATTTTTTGTTTTTGATGGCCACCCGGCCGTGGCTCGTAAAAAGCGTGCCGTTGCGGGCGTTGCGCGTCGGTAGGACGCAGTCGAAGAAGTCCACGCCCCGGGCCACGGCCTCGACGACGTCCTCGACGTAGCCCATGCCCATGAGGTAACGGGGCCGGTCGCGGGGGAGGAGGATGTTGCCGTGCTCGAGGGTTTCGAATAGCCGGGTCTTTGGCTCCCCCAGGCCCAGCCCGCCGTAGGCGTAGCCGGAGAAGTCGAGCTCGAGCAGGTCCTCGATCGATTTGGCCCTGAGGTCGGGAGAGATCCCACCCTGGCTTATCCCCCAGAGCTGCTGACGCGTGTCGATCTCCGTGAAACGGGCCATGGAGCGGCCGGCCCAGGCCGTCGTCAGCCGGACGGATTCCCTCATCGCCTCTTCGGAATAAGGATAGGCCGGGAAATGGTCCAGGCACATCAGGACATCGGTCCCCATCCTGACCTGGAGGTCGACGACGTCCTCGGGTTTGAGGAGGATCTTGGAGCCGTCGAGGTGGGAGGCGAACCGGACCCCCTCGTCGCTCGTCCGGACGAGCGGCGACAGGCTGTAGATCTGGAAACCGCCGCTGTCGGTCAGGATCGGCTTGGGCCAGGATATAAAGGAATGGAGCCCGCCCATGGCCGCGACGGTATCGACTCCCGGGCGGAGGAAGAGGTGGTAGGAGTTGACAAGGATGATCTGGGCGCCCAGGGCCTCGACCTGGGCGTGGGTCAGGCCCTTGACCGTGCCCTGGCTGGCCACGGGCATGAAGGCCGGGGTTTCGACCGTCCCGTGCGGCGTTTCGAGGAGGCCGGTCCTGGCCGCGGAGAGCGGGTCTTCAAAAGTTGTCCGGAAGGTGGAGTTCATGGGGCGAACCGGAAGTAGATGACGTCCCCGTCCTGGACGACGTATTCTTTTCCCTCGAGCCGGATCGCCCCCGCCTCCTTGGCGTTGTGGAGGGAGCCGAGCCGCAGGAGCTCTTCGGCCGGGACGACCTCGGCCCGGACGAAGCCCCTGGCGATATCGGAGTGAATGGCGCTGGCCGCCTCCAACGCGGCAGCGCCCCGTTTCACCGTCCAAGCCCGGACTTCGTCCTTTCCGACGGTGAAGAATGTGATACGGTCCAGGAAAGTGGCCGCCTGCCCGGTGAACCTGGGGGCGCTCATTTCGTCCAGCCCGTATTCGGCCATGAAGGCCTGTCTTTCGTCCTGATCGAGCTGGGCGATGTCGCTCTCGATCCGGCCGCAGAAGGCCATGACCCGCCTCGAGGCGCCGAGCGCCGGAAAAAGAGCCTCGGGCCGGCGGACCGAAGCCAGGTCCTTCTCGTCCAGGTTGATGATATGGAGGAGCGGTTTGAGGCTCAGGAAGGCGAAGCTGCGGATGAGCTTTTCCTCGGCGGCGGAGAGCGGGAGGTCGCGGAGGTCGCGGCCGGATTCGAGCCCGGGCCGGAGCCGCTGGAGCAGCTCCCGCTCCTTTTCTCCCTCCGGGTCCTTCATCTTCTTCAAGTCCTTCTCGAGGCGCTCCAGCCGCCCGTCAACGAGAAGGAGATCGGCCAGGACGAGCTCCTCCTCCATGAATCGGATATCCTCGGCCGGGTCCAGCCGTCCCTTGGGATGGGGGATGTCCTCGTCCGCGAAGCCCCTGACGACATGAACGAGGCCGTCGGCCTTCCGCAGATGGCCGAGCAGGAGGCTGTTCTTGACATCGCCGAAGGAGATGCCGACGAGATCGGTGAGGTCCATCGACGCGGCGATCCTCTTTTTCTCGGGATAGACGGCCGCGATGCGGTCCAGGCGCCCGTCGGGGAGGGGGACGGCGCGAACGTTCGGCTCCCTCTTCCCGTCGTCGTACGCCCGGACCTCGACGCCCGCGCCCGTCACGAGATTGAAGAGCGTCGTTTTGCCTGTCTTGGGGTAGCCGAACAGGGTGACGTTCACGGGTCTAGTAAAGCCGTATTCGCCGGGAGTGTCAACCCCTGGACTCCCCGGCAGGACCAGGGCACCGATCTTGATGTCCGGCGCGTTTTCCTTTATAGTAGCACTTCGTGAACCGTGAGCGGAATGGATAGAGAGACACGTAAAAAGGACACAGGGCTCTTCCGGGAGTACTTCGAGCTCATCGCCGAGACGGCGGTCTTCGTCTTTTTCGTCATGACGTTTGTCGTCCAGGCTTTCCAGATCCCCACGGGCTCCATGGAGCCGACGCTCCTCGTCGGCGACTTTCTCCTCGTCAACAAGCTCGCCTATGCCCGACCGGTGTTGCCCCTCGAGGGCGTCCTCCTGCCCCGGAAGCCGATCGCGAGGGGCAACATCGTCGTCTTCAAGTACCCGAAAGACCTGACCAAGGACTACGTCAAGAGGGTCATCGCGCTCGAGGGCGAGATAGTCGAGGTCAAGGACAAGCAGGTCTTCGTCAACGACAAACCGCTCGACGAGGCCTACAAGGTCCATATCGACAGCCACGTCAATTCCAAGACCGATTTCTACAGCTATGAGGACGTCATCCGCGACAACTACGGGCCCATCACGGTCCCGGCGGGCAACTGCTTCGTCATGGGCGACAACCGCGACAACAGCTATGACAGCCGCTACTGGGGATTCCTGCCTCTCGCCTCGATCAAGGGCAAGCCCTGGATCATCTATTTTTCCTACAAGGCCGAGCGGGACGCCTGGCAGAAAACCGGCATCCGCGACCGCCTGAAGAAGATCGTCAGCTTCATCCCCAAGGCCCGCTGGGGCCGCATGCTCCGCATCATCAACTAGGCCTCGGGGATCGTCTTTGTTCGCTGCGGTGATTCCCCCTGAAGTCCGGGTTGACCGGCCCGGCGGAAACACCTAAGATGAAGACATCATGAGGGTCCTGTGAAGAAGGCGACGCTCATCACCGGGCGGGAATTCATCGACGGCGCCATCGACGAGATCGTCTTCACCAACCCCGATAACGGCTACACGGTCTGCCGCTTCCAGCCCGAAGGCGGCGAGCTGATGACCATCGTCGGCTCGTTCCCGCCCTTGACGCCCGGCGAGGTCCTGCGCATCCGCGGCCAGTGGGAGCTCAACCCTCGCTTCGGCCGGCAGTTCAAGGTCGATCATTTCACGCTGACCCTGCCTTCCTCGGTCAAGGGCATCGAAAAATTCCTGGCCTCGGGCCTGGTCAAGGGGATCGGCCCGGTGCTGGCCAAGCGCATTGTCGGGACGTTCGGCGCCGGGACGATCGACATCCTGACCCGGGAGCCGGAGAGGCTCGGCGAGGTCGGGGGGGTCGGGGCCGTCAAGTTGAAAGAGATCCGGAGATCCTGGGCCGAACACCAGGACATCCGGGACCTGATCATGTTCCTCCAGGAGCATAACGTCTCGACCAGCCTGGCCACGAAGATCTACCGCCAGTACGGGGACCGGTCGTTCACCGTCCTCAAAACGAACCCCTACCAGCTGAGCCTCGACATTTGGGGCGTCGGCTTCAAGACGGCCGACCAGATCGCCTTGAAGCTCGGCATGGACCCGGGTTCGCTCGATCGGGTCAAGGCCT
>CAZZCH010000105.1:0-10272 GCA_964652895.1 uncultured Eubacteriales bacterium | reverse complement strand
CGTTAAGAATAAACCCATTCGACTCCCCGGCCTTAAGCCCGGGGATATGCGCAGGGTTCATACTGAGCGTCACCAACCCAGTTTCAAAAAAGGGGTTGGTGGCAGCGAACGTATCACCGCGCGGACGGAGACGATGCCCGAGGCCTTTCGTTGACTTGAGGGGGGGATTCCGCTAGAATTTCTTGCACCCTGGCGGCGTAGCTCAGTTGGTTAGAGCATGCGGCTCATATCCGCAGTGTCGGGGGTTCAAATCCCTCCGCCGCCATGTCTCCTTGACTTCGCCCTGGTGAACGAGGTACGGCCATGGCTCAGCGACGACCCGCGGCGCGGCTCCTACCGCCCCTCTTGGCGTCCGTCCGAAAACAGGGAACGATCGCCGCGGGCGACCGGGTCCTGGCCGCCTGTTCCGGCGGGCCGGATTCGGTCGCCCTTGTCGCCCTCCTCCTGAAGCTCCGCGAGGAGATGCCCCTCGAAGTCCACCTGGCCCACTTCAACCACCGGCTGAGGGACGGGGCCGACGAGGACGAGCGTTTCGTCCGCGACCTCGCCCGGCGCTGGGTCCTCCCGCTCGTTTCGGAAGGAGCGGACGTCAGGTCCCACGCGGCCAGGAAAAAGCTCAACCTCGAAGAAGCCGGGCGCAACCTCCGATACGATTTCCTGCGGCGGGCCGCGGCCCGGGTCGGGGCGACGAAGATCGCGACGGGTCACACCATGACCGACCAAGCCGAGACCGTCCTCATGCGCCTGATGCGCGGGACTGGACTTTCCGGGCTGGCCGGGATCGCCGCCGTCGTCGCCGGCAAGCCCTGTCCGGTCGTCCGGCCGCTCCTCGGGATCGCCGGCCCGGACCTCCGCGCTTGGCTCGCGGCCGAAGGCATCCCGTACCGCGAGGACCCGTCGAACCTCGACCGCCGCTTCCTCCGCAACCGCATCCGGGCCGAGCTTCTGCCCGAGCTCGGAGGCCGTTACGAGCCCCGGATCGTCGCCCACCTGGCCCGGCTGGCCGAGATCGCCCGGGAGGATGACGAGCTCCTCGGGGCCTTCGTCCGCGAGCTCGCCGACGAGTTCATCGTCCGGAAAGGCCGGGACGCGTTCCTGGACTTGAAGACCCTGCCCCTCCTTCTGCCCGCCCTGGCCCGCCGCGTCGCCCGGGAATACCTCCGGGAGCTCCAGGGCGACCTGCGAGATATCTCCTACGAAGACGTGGGATCGCTCGTTTCGCTCGGCGAGGGAAAGGACCTGCCGCTCCGGAAAGGGCTCGTCCTGCGACGTGAAGGGGGGTTGGTAGGGCGGAAGAAGGTCAGGCCGCCGTCGAAGGCCTACGAGATCCTCTGGGACGGGCGGGGCGAGGTCGTCGTGCCCGCGGCCGGTATGGCCTTTCGCGGAACACGCCGGAAAGCGAAAGCGGAGCGCTCGTCATTCAAGAACGACGACCGGACCGGCGTCGATCTCGACGCGGCCAAGCTCGATCTTCCTCTGGTCATCCGGAACCGGAGGCCCGGGGACCTCTACCGGCCCCTCGGCGCCCCGGGCCGGAAGAAACTCAAGGAGATCCTCAGGGCCAAGGGCGTGCCCGTCGCCGGCCGCGACCGCCTGCCCGTGTTCCTTTCGGGCGCCGAGATCGTCTGGGCGCCGGGGCTTGCCGTCGCCGAAAAATACAAGATCACCCGGGCGACGGAAACTGTTTTTTTCATCGGGTTGATAACGGGCCGCCCGGGTCGGGGGCGAAACCGGGCCTTTAGGCCCTAGCGCCCATGGAGGCTCAAGTAGGCCCGGACGATCCTTTCGCCCCATAGCAGGGACACGAAAGCCGCCGGGGCGAGGAATGTCCCGAAGGGCAGGGCGAACTGGAAATCCTTGCCGCGGCGGAGGATGACGTAAACGCCGACCAGGGCCCCGGCGAACGAGCCCAGGATGAGGGTCAGGAGCGTTCTCATCAGGCCGAGGGTGGCCCCGATCATGAGCAGCATGGTCACGTCGCCCATGCCCAGCCCCTCTTTTTTGCGGATGAAGTAGTACGCCCCGTAAACGAGGAGCAGGAACCCGGCCCCGACGAGCGCCCCGACGAGCGCGCCGCGGAAGCTCAAGTCGTCCCGGAAGAAAGAATAGACGAGGGCGAGGACGAGTCCGGGCAGAGTGATCGCGTCGGGCAGGATCTGATGATAATAGTCGATGAACCCGAGGACGATGAGGGCGCTCGTAAAAACACAGCCGGCGAAAAATTCGAGCCCCAGCGCGCGGCCGGAGTTGAAAAAGACGAGCACGAACCCGAGCGCCGTCAGGCCTTCGACCGCCGGGTAGACGGTCGAGATCTTCCGGCCGCACTTGCGGCATTTGCCGCCGAGGACGAGATAGGACAGGACCGGGACGTTGTCGTAGGGCTTGATCCGGACGCCGCATCCCGGGCAGGACGAGGGCGGCCGCATCAGGCTTAAGCCGCGCGGCAGCCGGTAGATGACGACGTTGAAAAAACTGCCGAGGACGAGCCCGGCGACCGCGATAAAAATGACCGTCATCGTCTCCATGGGCTGGTCGCCGTCTTGACCTTTCCCGTCGCCGGATCGTAGAGGTAGTCCGCCCCGTCCATGTCCCTCGGGACCTCCCGGAGGAATCCCGTCCGGAGAAGCGTTCCCAGGTCGGCGGGGAGACGTCCGAAGCGCTCGCGGTACTTCGCCGCGGCGTCCTCGATGGCGGCCGCGTCGATCGTCGCCTTGACATTGTAGAGGTGGTTGGAGGCGATCTTTTTCGTCCGTTCGTCCGGGGCCTTCTTGTAGATGTCGAGCCAGGTCTCCCACGACGTCTGCAGATCGCCTTTCTTGAAGATGGCGTTGGCCCGGAGCCGCTCGACGAATTCCGGGGCGCCGGGGATCTTCATGCACTGTTCGAAATACTTTTCGGCCCGGGGGTAGTCCTTGAGGGTCGTCAAGGCCACGTGGCCGGCGTCGAACGGGTAGACCCATTGGTCCGGGTTGTTCGCGGCGCCCCGGTCGAGGATGGAAAACGCGGCTGCGGGGTTCCGGGCCTCCTCGACGGCGATCATGGCGCCGACCTCGTAGGGGTCCTGGTACCGCGGATCGAGCTCATTGATGATGGCGAAGATGTGGTCGAGGTGGTCGAAGCGGTCGTCGATCGTCGGCGTGCTGTAGTATTGGATGGCCCAGAGGTAGATCGCGTCGGCGGCCAGGGCCCGGTAGCCGAACGTCGCGTACTTCAGGAATTTCCCGGACGGGATATAGATGATGGACGACCCGGGGATCTTTTCCCGGCCGATCCTGTCGGTCGCGACCTTGAGCGCCATGAACGCGATCGAAGTCGCCATGAGGAAAAGAACGAGAAGGAGCGTCGTCGTGCCCCTTTTCGCGAACGATGTCTTGGCCATGTCTGATTCCGCCTCCGGCCCGCCCCGTCAGATGAAATCCCGGCGCCTGAAGACGAGGACGGCCAGGCCCAGGAGGAAGGCCGTGTAGCAGACGCCGTAGAGGAACGAGGAGAGGTAGATCCCCGGCGGGATGGGCAGCCCGTGGACGGCCTCCGTTCTGAAATTGAAATTCTCGAGGTCCGGAAGGACGGTGTAGATGAACCGGACCAGGGTCCTCCCGGCGCCGGGCGCCATCTTCTTGAGGATGATCTCCAGGCCCCAGGAAAGATGCCCGATGAGATAGAAAGCGAGGGCGAAGAGCGAGCTCAGGATGGGCGTCGAGAACGAGGAGAAGAGAATGGCCACGGCGGTGATGAGAACGAGCTCCAGGAAGATGTAGCCGACGGCGACGAGGAGCGCCCCTTCGACCTTGAGGGTGTGGGCGTAGACGATGGCCAGGAAGATCACGGACATGAGCAGGGTCATGACGAAGAGCGTCAGGACGAGGCCGAGGAACTTGCCCAGGATGAACTCGGCCCGGTGGAGGGGCTTGGAGAGCAGCGTAAAGATCGTCTTCTTGTCGATCTCCTTGTAGACGAGCCCGGTCCCGATGAGGATGGCCATGAGGACGCCGAAGAGGGAGATCGAGGCGAGCCCGACGTCCTTGATGATCTTGACCCGGTCGCCGACCGTCAGGATGGCCAGGGCCCGGGCGCCGCCGATGCCGAGCGCCGCGAAGAAAAAGAGGAGGTAGAGGATGCGGTCGCGCTTGGCCTCCTTGAACGTGATCCCGGCGATGGCCCCGATCTTCATGTTCGCGTCACCGTTTCGACGAAGATGTCCTCGAGCGTCTCGGTCCTCGGGCTGAGGGAGACGAGCCGGCCCTTCTGGCCGTGGATGAGGTCGAGGACCCCGTCGACCTTGGATTCATCGTAAACCTTGAGGAGGACCCTGTCGCCCTGGGTGGAAATGCTCTCGCCGAGGCCCCGGAAGGCCTCCGGGGAGAGACCGGAGACCGTCACCTCGGTGAACAGGACCCGCTCCGAGACGAGGTCCCGCAGGGCACCCTCCTTGACGATGCGGCCGCCGACGATGATTGCCACCCGGTCGCAGATCATCTCGATGTCCTGGAGGATGTGCGAGGTGAAGAAAACGGTCTTGCCCTCGTCCTTGAAGCGGACGATGATGTCCCGGATCTCCTTGCGGCCGAGGGGGTCCATGCCGCCGAGCGGCTCGTCGAGGATGACGAGCTTGGGGTCGTTGATGAGGGCCTGGGCCAGCCCGGCCCGCTGGAGCATGCCCCGGGAGAATTTCCGGAGCGGAAGCGCCGCGGCCCGCTCCAGGCCGACCAGCTTGAGAAGCCGGGCGATGCGCTCCTCCTTCTCCACGCGGCCGAGGCCGAACAGGTCCGCGGTGAAGGCGAGGAACTCCGTGGCCGAGAGATAGTCGTAGAAGTAGGGATTTTCGGGAAGGAATCCGAGCGTCTGGCGGGAGCTCGGCGAGAAGTGGGACCGGCCGAAGATCTCGATCGTCCCGGCGTCCGGGCGGATGAGGCCGAGCAGGCACTTGATGGTCGTCGTCTTCCCGGCGCCGTTCGGTCCCAGGTAGCCGAAGATCTCGCCCTCGCGGACCGAGAGGGTGATGCCCTTGAGGATCTGGCGGGTTTTGGGGATAAAGCCGAGCCGGAATTTCTTCTGGAGATTGTCGATCCGGATCGCGTCGGCCATCGTTCCTTATTGTATCCATGCGCTCCCCAAAGTCAACTTGGCGAGCCCCAAGGCCATTGGAATCGACTCCACGAAAAATAACGCAGGGCCGACACCCAGAGGAGGCCATGGTTATGTGGCACGGGCACGGATTTCCTTGACGCCACCCGGGTAGTGACGGGGGCCATGCATAGCCCCCGTAGCGGAAGGGGACCCATCGCTTCGCGATGGGGGAACCGCCGGGACTGGTTCCCGGGGGCCGGGGGAGATGCATGGTCCCCGTCATTGCCAGAACGGGTGGCGTCGCGGAAGTGGGGGCGATTTTCTCTTCCCGGCGAGCCGGTGTTACTTCAAATTGTTTTCGAAGAGCTTGAAGATCCGCTTGTACTCGTCGGTCCAGGCCGAGGCCGTCGTGAAGGAATGGTTCTCGACCGGGTAGAAGGCGACGTCCCAGTTCTCCTTGCCGAGCTCGATGAGCCGTTGGACGAGCCGGACCGTGTCCTGGAAGTGGACGTTCGTGTCGACCACGCCGTGACAGATGAGGAGCGCGCCCTTGAGCCCCTCGGCAAAATAGATGGGCGAACTCTGCTTGTAGGCCTCGTCGTCCTTCTGGGGCAAGTTGAGGATGTCGACCGTGTAGGCGGCATGATAGTGGGCCCAGTCGGTCACCGGACGGAGGGCCGCGCCGGCCCGGATCGTGTCGCCGGCCGTGAACATGGCCATGAGCGTCAGAAAACCTCCGTAGCTTCCGCCGTAACAGCCGATGCGGGCCGGGTCGACGGGGAAGTTGGCGGCCAGGAACTTGGCCGCGTCGACGATATCGTCAAGGTCCTTTCCGCCCATGTGGCGGTAGATCCCGGTCCGCCAGTCGCGGCCGTAGCCGGAACTTCCCCGGTAATCGACATCGAGGACGTAGTAGCCCCGCTCCATCAGGAAGTTGTGGAACATGTATTCGCGGAAGTAGGTGCTCCAACCCTTGTGGGCGTTCTGCAGGTAGCCCGCGCCGTGGATGAAGATGACGGCCGGGCGGGAGGGGTGCGGCTTGACGGGCGTGAACAGCCGGGCGTAGACCATGGCTCCGTCGCGCGCCTTGAACGGGATGACCTCGGGGTCGTACCAGGGATAGGAACGGAAAGCCTCGGTCGTCGAGACGGTGATCTGCTTGGCCGGCGCCTGGGGGGTGTTGGCCTGGAGGTAGAGCTCGGGGGGCCTGTTCGCATGGGAATAGATGACGGCCAGGCTTTTCTCGTCGGGAGAGAGGACGACGTCGTTGAAACCGGGCATCGAGGTGATCTTCGTCCGGGCGCCGCCGGCCGCGGGCATCCAATAGAAATGCGTCTCGCCGGGGTGCTCCTCGCTGGTCGTGAGGTAAAGGCGCTTGCCGCCCTGCGAAAGGGCTGCGCCGCGGACTTCGAATTTCCCCGAGGTCAGGGGCCGGACGTCCTTGCCGTCGAGGCCCGTCCGGTAGAGGTGGGCGTAGCCGTCCTTTTCCGAAATGAAGGACAGGGACAAGCTGTCGGGCCACCAGAAGATGTTGGTCAGGCCGAACTCTCCGACCCAGGCGTCGTCGTGCACCTGGAGAATGCGCGACGTCTTTCCTGTGGCAGCGTCGAGCTCGAACAGCCACTCGTCTTTCCGGTCTTCGGCGCTGGCCGAGAGGACGCAATGCTTGCCGTCGGGAGACCAAAGCATCGTTCCCGGGGAGAGCTCCCGTTCGCCCTGACCGAAATCGACGGGCCTGACGTCGCCCGTGGCCACCGACAGGACTCCGGCCCAGGCGTTCCGCCCGGAATAGGCGGCCTTGGGGTGCGAATCGATCGTTTCCGTGTAGCCGGAACGGGTGACGTAGGCCGAGACGATGGTGGACTTGTCCTCGCCGGAGGAATCGTAGATGGTGAAGGTCACCGTCTGCATATCGGGGGAAAGCTGCATGGACCCCACGCTCTGCGTTTCCTTGAGAACGTACGGTTTGCGGCGGGGGAACTGGCTGAGCGGGGGGAACGTATCGCCGCGGCCTCCTCGCATCCCGCCGGCTTGTCCGCCGCGCTGGAGCTCCTTGAATAGGCTCCGTTGTTGGTCGGCGTACCATTTCTCGATTTCGTCGGGCTTTTTTTCGTCGGGCGGAGCCTTCTTGGTGAACGAGGTCAGCTGACAGATCAGGCCGTCGGTGAGCGATATCATGAAGAGGTTGTCGGCCAACGCAAAGACGACACCCTGCTCATCGGCCGTGAAACGGGCACCGGCTTCGCGTTCGTCGGTGGCCATGAGCTGGCGGCTCTTTCCCGTGGCCAGGTCGACGAGGAAGAGGTCGCCGTTCTGGTTGACGAGGCCGCGCTTGCGGGCCTTGTCGAGGGTCATCTCGCCGCCCATGCCGCCGAAGCCGAACATCCGGGATGATCGGATCGCCCGGAGGGGCGGCAGCTTGAGCAGCTCTTCCGATTTCACGGGGCGGGGGAGAGGGTTGGCGGCGGTCACCGCGTAGAGCTCGCTCTTATCCGCGCCGGGCTCCCTCCAGCGGAAATAAAGCGTCTTGGCGTCGGTCGCCCAGACGGGGTCCGACGGCGCCGTCCCGACGAGATCATCGCCCTTCATGATCAGGTCGATGGAGAGCTCGGTCAGGGGGGGCTTGATCTGGGCGGTGGCGGCGGGTTTTCCGGGCGGGTTGTCCTGGGCCCGGGCCAAAAGGACCCCGGCCAGAATAGTCAGGCCGACGGCCAGGAGCAAATAGCGCGTCAGGCGGTTTCTTTTCAACATCGGGACCTCCCCATGTTTGAATATCGGAAAGACGGGCCGCGGCCATGTCGGTCGCGTTACCGTCTCAGGCGATGCCCTTGATACGTTTCGCGTTCTCCAGGAGCTTTCCCTGGGTGAAGACATGCTCCCGGGTCAGGGCCAGGTGGAGCTTGAGCTGGGCCTGGATCTCGTCGGCGAGGCCGAGGCCGAGCACGGCTTCGTACTTGGCGACGAGGCCCTGCTCCGAGGGCAGGAGCGTTTCGAGGGCGGCCAAGCGGCCGGTCCCGGGGTAGTCGACCGGCATGGGCCGCAGGCTCCGTTCGACGCCGGCGGCGTCGGCCGCCGCGTTCTCGATAGCCACGACGTCGCCCAGCTTGACGAGGATGCCGGAGAGCTTGTCCCAGTGGCGCATGTGATTGATCGAATTTTTAAAGAGCCGCTGGCTGAGGTCCTGGTGCTCGCTGAACATCATGACGTACCGTAGGTAACGGTGCGTCAGCTCGTTCTCCGTCCGGCAGACCTCGTGGAGGAGTTTGAGATCCTCCCGGCGTTTCCGGTCGGCGTGGGGCCGGAAGCACACGGCCCCGGACTCGCCCGAGGATTCGATGGCCTCGATCATGGCCGCGAACTGGCCGATATGGCGGACCTCGTCGTAGGAAATGTTCCAGACCATGTTCTCGACCTTGGGGAAGGCCCCCGGCTCGACCTCGGCGGACTGGTAGAGGTCCGTGACCGCCTCCTCGGTCATCTTGTCCTGCTTGAGGTTGTCGATGATCCGGGGGAAACGCGTGATCTCGTCGGTGTCGAAGCTCGGCTCGGCGCCCATCTGGGTGAGGATGATACCGAGCTGGAGGGCATGGTACATCTCGTCGATGCCGATCTGGATCGTCTGGGCCCGGACGTCGGTCCTCTGCCTCAGGACGGGGTCGTCATAGAAAAATTTGCCTTTGGGCATGGAATAGGCGTGGATGACATATTCGAAGCTGACGGCCCATTCGTGCCGAAGGGCCGCGGAGAGGAGCCGCAGGACGTCGTCGCGGTTCCTGACGCTTTTGATCTTGTCCATGGGAGCCTCCTGGAGATTTTGGCGAAGGCCCATTATAGCGGCATGCAAATTAAAAGGGAAGGAGCCTACGGCTCACAAAATCGCCGATAGAACCCCTTGTTGGATTCTCGTCATTGCAGAATTCCCTGGGACACGACACCAAATCAAGAGATTTAGTTCATGTCCCGGAATTCTGCTTCTTGTATCGGCGATTTTGCCAAGGGCTAGCCCCAATCAGCGAAAAAGAGGCCATTTTCTCACCTCCGGAATCACCCTCCACGGCGATTGACCGCTTGGCGTGCGCATGGGATTCTGCCCTCGGTCGCAGCCTTTAGGTCGCGACGGCCTCGAAAGAGGCGGTGCCAAGGTTGTGAAAAGGGAGAGGGAGGAGAATCCTTCTCCCCCGTTTTTTTTATCCCCAATTTTTCCGTCGCCGTCCTTGGGGAAGTCCCTCGATTCCGGTATAATCGGGGGAGATTTTTCCCGAGGAGGTCGAAGATGTCCGATTTCGGCGGAGCCGTCAAGCCGCTTTCCGAGAACCCCGACTATAAAATGGCCATCCTGGGCGTACCGTTCGACGAAAAATCGAGCTATCTCCGGGGGGCCGCCGGAGGCCCGGCCGCGATCCGGACCGTCTCCACGGGCAAATGCTACTGCAGCTACACCGAGCTCGGGGTCGATCTCGAAGAAGATACGGTCCTGGTCGACCTCGGCGACGTCGACACGTCCGGCGATCCGGATAAGACGTTCGCCCTGATCGAGAAGTCCGTCTCCCGCATCCTCGAGCGTGGCGCCGTCCCCATCGTCCTCGGGGGCGACCACTCCATCACCTATCCCATCCTCAGGGCTTTCGCCCGGGTCCACAAGCCTCTCGACATCCTCCATTTCGACGCCCATCCGGACCTCTACGACGACCTTTATGGCGACCGCCTGTCCCACGCCTGCCCCTTCGCCCGGATCCTCGAGGACGGACTGGCCGCCGGCGTCGTTCAGGTGGGTGTCCGGGCCATCACGGCCGCCCATCGGGCCAAGGCCCTCAAGCACGGTGTCCGGATGATCGAGATGAAGGAGATCGAAGGCCCGCTCCATCTCCGGTTCGTCAACCCCGTCTACGTTTCCTTCGACATGGACGCCCTCGATCCGGCCTTCGCCCCGGGCGTCTCCCATCACGAACCGGGGGGCCTCACGACCCGTCAGGCCGTCCAGGTCATCCAGGCGCTCAAGGGCAAGATCGTGGGGCTGGATATCGTCGAACTGAACCCGGCGCGCGACCCCTCGGGCATCACGGCCGCCGCCGTTTTCAAGATCATCAAGGAGACGGCCGGAAAGATCGTCCGGCCGTTATGAAGGCCCGCCCCCTTCGGTCTTAAGTGCGGGCTGTTGTCAGCAAAAGGGGGGTTGATGATGGGAACCAAAAAGGTGGGGGCTCT
>CAZZCH010000104.1:0-10429 GCA_964652895.1 uncultured Eubacteriales bacterium | reverse complement strand
TGACCCCGGCCCGGATCGGTCTGGCCCAGATCTACGAGTCGAGGCAGGAAAGCGAGAAGGTCCTCGGCGAGTACAGGGAGATCCTCAAGACGGACCCCGAGAACCGCTGGGCCAAGCCGCGATTCGAAGCCCTGCGGGACGACCTCGTCAAAGCGGCCATGGCCGACGCCCGCATCGCTCTGGCCGCGGGCGACCGGGAAGCCGCCAAGCGGGAATTCCTGAAGGTCCTTTTCTACGCCCCCGAAACGGTGGAGGCCCACCTCGACCTGGCCCGGATCTACCGGCAGGAGAAAAACGCCGCCAGCGCGCTCCTTCATTTTAGGGCCGCCATGCAAGGCCGGACGGAGGACCAGGCCGTCATCAGGGAGTATGCCGAAACCTTGGCCGATTCCGGAGAACTCGGGCAGAGCCTGGATGTCCTCGAAAAACTGGCCGTGCTCGAACCCCGGGACGCAGCCGTCGGAAAGCGCATCGAGGAGCTCAAGGCCAAGCTCGGAATATATGAGCTGCCCAGTCAGTACGCCGAGATCGCCGCCCAGGAGGCCGTGACCCGGCAGGACCTGGCCGCCTTGATCGGCGTCAAGTTCGGCGATCTCCTCGACTCCCCCGGCAAGCGAACGGAGATCCTCGTCGACATCTCGATGTCCTGGGCCCAGCGTTATATCGTCCAGGTCGCCTCCCTGGACATCATGAGCGTCTTCGACAATCACACATTCCAGCCCCTGCGGATCATCAACCGGGCCGAACTGGCCGACACGGCGGTCCGGCTCATCGGCGTCCTTCAGTCCGGAGGGGCCAAGTTCGTTCCCCTCGTCGAGCCGAGGCGGATCCAGATCGCCGACGTCTCCGCGGACAACTATTACCATCAGGCCATCATCCGGGCGCTCTCCTTCCAGGTCATGATCCTGACGCCCGAGCGGATGTTCAAGCCCGAAAGGACCGTTCCCGGGAACGAAGCCATCCGGATCATGGACCTCATCCTCGGCCTGGCCAAGTAGGGACGAGCGGGAAGGCGTGTCGTGAGCGAAACAGCCAAGGGCACCGAAGGCAGGACGGGAGAGGATCGCCGGTCCATGGTATTCACCCTGCCCAACTTGCTCTCCCTCTCCAGGATACTGCTGACGCCTGTTTTCGTCGGAATGATGGTCCAGAAAAGGCCCTGGGCGGCGTTCATCGTTTTTCTGGCCGCCGGGGCGACGGACGCGCTCGACGGTTTCACCGCCCGCCTGCTCCACCTCAAGTCGACCCTCGGCCTCTGGCTCGACCCCATCGGCGATAAGGTCCTTCTCACCTCGGCCTTCGTCGTCCTCACCCTCCCGGCTCTCGGCCAGCCCAACACCCTGCCCTTGTGGTTGACGGGCATCTGCATCGGCCGGGACGTCGCCATCGCCCTGGCCGCGCTCGTTCTCATCGCTCTCCGGGGAAAACAGACCTTCACGCCGGTGCTCGCCGGCAAGGCCAGCACGGTCTGCCAGGTCCTGGTCCTTTATTTCGTCCTTTACTCCAACGCCGTGGGCCGTTCGCCCCAGGCCCTGGCCTGGCTTTACGTCCTGACGGCCCTGCTCACGTGTGTTTCCTGGATCCAGTATGGGTTCCGGGGGATCGCCCTTCTCCGCGGCCGCCGCGAGAATGTCAGCTAAGAACGGGCTCCTTATCCTTCTTGGCTTTTTTCCGCCGCCGTGATAATATTCCCCCCGATATGTCCGCCAAGAGGAGTCTCCCCATGAACCCCAACGAACCCTTCGACAGGCTGGCCCGAAGGATCGATCAGTTCCGGGACGAGATGATCGACCTCCAGGTGCGCCTTTGCGCCATCCCCGCGATCGCGCCATCGAGCGGCGGAGAGGGAGAGGCCAAGAAGGCCGACTTCCTGGTCGACTTCTTGAAGGCCAGCGGATTCGTCGACGTCACGCTGATCAAGGCCCCGGACCTGGACGCGCCGGACGGCTACCGGCCCAACATCCTCGCCTATTGCCGGGGAAAGAGCTCGGCCCGGACGATCTGGGTGATGACCCACACCGACGTCGTCCCCCCCGGCGAGCTGTCCTTGTGGCACGGGCATCCGTATAAAGCCTGGGTGGAGAAAGGCCGGGTCTACGGCCGCGGCGTCGAGGACAACCAGCAGGACATGGTGGCTTCCCTCTACGCCGTGAAGGCCCTTCAGGCCGAAGGCATCCTGCCGAACTACGACATCGGCATCGCCCTCGTCGCCGACGAGGAAACGGGCAGCCGCAAGGGCATCGACTACGTCGTCCAGAACTACAAGGCCTTCCGCAAGCAGGACCTGATCATCGTCCCGGACGCGGGCAACGCGGCGGGGACGATGATCGAAGTGGCCGAGAAGAGCATCCTCTGGCTCAAGATCAAGACCCTCGGCAAGCAGGCCCACGGCTCGACGCCGGAGAAGGGCATCAACAGTTTCAAGGCCGCGAGTTTCCTGATCACCGCACTGAACGAGCTCTACAAGATCTACCCGGGCCGGGACAAGCTCTTCGACCCGCCCATTTCCACCTTCGAGCCGACCAAGAAAGAGGCCAACGTCCCGAACGTCAATACCATCCCCGGCGAGGACGTCTTCTACATGGATTCCCGGATCCTGCCGAAGGTCAAGGTCCAGGACGTCGAGAAGTCGATCCGGGCAATGGCCGCCGGCATCGAAAGAAAGTTCAAGGTCAAGATCCATATGGAGATCCAGCAGAGGGCGGCGGCCGCCCCGCCGACGCCGGCCCAAGCCCCCGTCGTCCAGGCTCTCAAGAGAGCCGTCAAGGCCGTCTACAAGAAAGAAGCCAGGCCTATGGGCATCGGCGGCGGAACGGTCGCGGCCGTATTCCGCCGGGCGGGATTCTCCGCGGCCTGCTGGTCCAAGCTCGACGAGACCGCCCATCAGCCGGACGAATACTGCATCATCGACAACATGGTCGGAGACGCCAAGGTCTACGGCCACATCTTCCTTCAGGATTGACGGGAAGGCGGGCGCGGTCCCCGGGCCCTAGATGGGGCGTCGCGCCGCGACGGGCACGGGCGCTTCCGGGAAGATCCGCTGGACGCGCTGGGCGATGCGGACCGTGTTCAGGTGGATGTCCACGGTGTCCTTGATCTCGGCGGCGTATCCCCCGGCCAGGACGACGGCGACTGGGATCCCGAGGCGCCGGGCGTTCTCGATGACGACCTTGTCCCGTTCCTTCAGGCCCGCTTTGGTCAGCGACAGACCCCCCAACTGGTCTTTTTCGTAGGGGTCGGCTCCGGCCAGATAAAGGACGAGGTCCGGCCGGAACTCACTGTAAACGCGCGGGATATGGGCTCCGAGCTGGGCCAGGTATTTGGCGTCCCCGTCGCCGGACATGAGGCCGATGTCGACGGTGCTCAGGGGCTTATCCGTGGGGTAGATGTCCATCTGGTGGATGGACAGGGTGAAGACATCCTTCCGGCCGGCGAGCGCCGTGGCGGTCCCGTTGCCCTGGTGGAGGTCGCAGTCGACGACCATGACTTTGCGCGCGAGCTTCTCTTCGATCATCTTCCGGACAGCAACGGCGACGTCGTTGAGAAGGCAGAAGCCCTCCCCATGGTCGGGGAAGGCGTGGTGGAAACCGCCGCCGATGTGGACGGCCAGACCGCATTCGAGGGCCTTGCGGGCGGCGAGAACGGTCCCGCCGACCGATAACAGGGCGAAGCGGACGAGTTCGGGGGAATAGCGGATCTCGAGGGTCCGGAGTTCGGCGTGGCTCAGAGTGCCCGTCTTGATCCGTTTGAGATAGCGGGCCGTGTGGACGAGCAGGATGTCCTCGTCGGGCGCCGGCCGGGGCCTGAGAAAATTTTCCTTCTTGGCCCCCATGGCCAGGAGGTTCTCGTAGACGAGACGGTATTTCTGGAGGGGAAAAACGTGCCTGCCGGTCTCGACCATCCAGTATTCGCTGCTATAGACGAACTGGAAAGGGAAACGTTTCCCGACGAGCACTCGGAAAAGGTTGAGCAGGTCGCCCATGCCGACCTCACCATATCAAAAATCGCGGCGTTAGAAAAGGGCGCGGGCCGGTCAGCGCTTGCCAGAGGGCTTCTTTGCCTTGCGTTTGGCCGCTTTTTTTCCCGTAACCGCAGGCGAATTCAGCAGGGCCGCGCGGGCCGCGGCCAGCCGGGCGATGGGCACCCGGAAGGGCGAGCAGCTGACGTAATTCAGGCCGATGAGGTGGCAGAACTCGATCGACGACGGATCGCCGCCGTGCTCGCCGCAGATGCCCAGCTTGATCCCCGGACGTGTTTTGCGTCCTCTTTCGACGGCCAGGCGCATGAGCTGTCCCACGCCGTCCCGGTCGATGACCTCGAAGGGGTCCTTGGCGTAGATGTCCATCGCGACGTAGGGGACGAGGAAGCGGGCGGCGTCGTCGCGGCTGACGCCGAGGGCCGTCTGGGTCAGATCGTTCGTCCCGAAGCTGAAGAACTCGGCCACGGCCGCGATCTCGCCGGCGGTGAGGGCACCCCGCGGGATCTCGATCATCGTGCCGACGAGATACTTGAACTTGATCCCCTGTTCCTTCATGACCGCCTCGGCCGTCGCCCGGACGATCTTCTCCTGGTTGGCCAGCTCCTTGACGTGGCCGATGAGCGGGATCATGACCTCGGGCTCGACATCGATGCCCTTCTTCTTCGTTGCCGCCGCGGCCTCGAAAATGGCCCGGGCCTGCATCTCCGTGATCTCGGGATAGATGATGCCTAGGCGGCAGCCGCGGAAGCCGAGCATCGGGTTGAACTCGTGGAGCGATTCGACGCGCTCCTTCACTTTCTCGTAGGAGATGCCCATCTCGCCGGCCAGCACCCGCTGCTCCTTTTCCTCGTGCGGCAGGAATTCGTGGAGGGGCGGGTCGATCGTCCGGATGGTCACCGGACGGCCGGCCATGACCTCGAAGATGCCGGCGAAGTCCTTCCGCTGGAGCGGCAGGAGCTTGGCCAGGGCGGCCCTGCGGGCGTCGAGCGTGTCGGCCAGGATCATCTCCCGCATCGGGCCGATCTTGCCCTCGCCGAAGAACATGTGCTCGGTCCGGCATAGGCCGATGCCCTCGGCGCCGAAGGCCACGGCGTTTCGCGACTGGTCGGGTTGGTCGGCGTTGGTCCGGATCTTGAGCGTCCGGTATTTGTCGGCCCAAGCCATGACCTTGGCGAAGGTCCGGTAGACGGGGGCCTTGGACGGCGGGAGGGTTTTCTCGATCAGGACCTGGAGGACCTCCGACAGCCGGGTGTTGAGCTTTCCTTCGATGACCTGGCCGGTCGTGCCGTCGATCGAGATCCAGTCGCCTTCCTTGAGCGACCGGCCCTTGACCGTCATGGTGTGATCGGCGTAGTCGATGCCCAGCTCGCCGCAGCCGGCGACGCAGACCTTGCCCATCTGCCGGGCGACGAGGGCGGCGTGCGAGGTCATGCCGCCACGGGCCGTCAGGATTCCTTCGGCCGCATTCATCCCCCGGATGTCCTCGGGCGAAGTCTCGATCCGGGTCAGGACGACCTTCTCGCCGCGCGTGGCCCAGTCCTCGGCGTCGACCGAGTTGAAGACGATCCGGCCGGTGGCCGCGCCGGGCCCGGCGTTGAGGCCCTTGGCCAGGAGCCGCCCGCCCTTGATGGCCGCGTCCTTCTCCGCAGGATCGAAGATCGGCCGGAGGAGCTGGTTGAGCTGGTCGGGCTCGATGCGGGCCAGCGCTTCTTTTTCGCTGATGAGCTTCTCGTCGACCATGTCCACGGCGATCTTGATGGCGGCGAAGGCGGTACGCTTGCCGATCCGGCACTGGAGCATGTAGAGCCGGCCCTGCTGGATGGTGAACTCGACGTCCATCATGTCGGTGTAGTGCTTCTCCAGGATGTGGCGGATCCTCTCGAGCGCCACGAAGGACTTGGCGTCGTCCTTGCGCAGGTCTGCGATCGGGAGCGGCGTCCGCGTGCCGGCCACGACGTCCTCGCCCTGGGCGTTCATCAGGTACTCGCCGTAAAAGACGTTCTCGCCAGTGGCCGCGTCGCGGGTGAAGGCGACGCCGGTGCCGGAGTCGTTGCCCATGTTGCCGAAGACCATGAGCTGGACGTTGACGGCCGTGCCCCAGGATTCGGGGATGTCGTACATCTTGCGGTAGGCGATGGCCCGGTCGTTCATCCACGAACTGAAGACCGCCCCGACGGCGCCCCAGAGTTGTTTCATGGGGTCGTCGGGGAATTCGCTCCCGGTTTTGTCCTTGATGGCGGCCTTGAACCGGATGACGAGGTCCTTGAGGTCGGCGGCCGTGAGGTCGGTGTCGATCTTGACACCGCGCTGGCGCTTTTTCGCTTCGATGATGACTTCGAAGGGGTCGATGTCGTCCTTGTGGACCGGCTTGAGGCCGAGGACGACGTCGCCGTACATCTGGACGAAGCGGCGGTAGGAATCGTAGACGAAACGCTCGTTGCCGGTCTTGGCGACGAGCGCCGCGGCCGTCTTGTCGTTGAGGCCCAGGTTGAGAATGGTGTCCATCATCCCCGGCATCGAGGCCCGGGCGCCGGAGCGGACGGAGACGAGGAGCGGGTCGCGGGGGTCGCCGAACGACTGGCCGGCCGCCTTCTCCAGCTTTTTCAGGTTCTTCTCGACTTCGAGCCGGACGGTTTCCGGGAGCCTGTTCTTATTCTTATAAAAGAGGGCGCAGACCTCGGTCGAGACCGTGAACCCCGGGGGGACGGGCAGGCCCATCCCGGCCATCTCGGCCAGGTTGGCGCCCTTGCCGCCGAGGACGTCCTTCATCTTCATATTGCCTTCGGCGGCGCCGGCCCCGAAGAAATAGACGTATTTCTTAGTCATGGGTTAGCTCCTGAACGCTAATATATTCAATGAAATATACACGGATTCGGACGGAAATTCAATCGGACGCCGTTCGGCGTCCGAAGAAAGATCGGCTGGAGAGGCAGGGAGCGGATCCTGAGAAGCGACCATCAGCACCGCTCTGCAGCGACTCGGAGGAGCGGTGCTGGGAACTATCGGAATCGAGTCTTGGCTATCAGGCCTCAGAAGATTCGTAGTAGGGATCCCAGTCGACAAAAAACCAGTTCTCTGTCTAATCCCGTCTTCCGGGGGCGAAGAGGAGGCACAGGCCCATGAAGAGCATCCCCAGGTCTTCGAGGATGACGCCGAATCCGGATCTCCGGCTGAGGGCCCCGAAACAGCCGCATTCGATGTCGAGGCCGCGGGCGATCGTGATCAGGGTCAACAGGATGAAGAAGACGAGCAAACCCGAGATGATCAGAGCGGAGGCACGTTTCCAGATGCCTGCGGCCAGGGCGACTCCGGCCAGGATCTCGAGCCAGGGCAGGATGACGGCCACGACAAAAGAGAGCGACTGACCGACGAGGCGGTAGTTGCGGATGTTCTGGGCGAAGTCGAGCGGGTCGAGGACCTTGACGACGCCGGCGTAGATAAAAAGACCGCCAAGGACCAACCGGAAGGCGACGAGGAGGGGCTTATTCTTGATCATCGCCTTTCTCCTGCGGCAAACCGGCCTTTTCCCATTCCTCCCACCCGCCGGTCATGACGCGGATGTCCTCGAATCCCTCGTCATGCAAACTCTTGGCCAGGGCCAGGCTCGACTGGCAGTCCCCACCCTCGCAGTAGACGACGAGTGTCCTCTCCCGCTGGAGCTCCAGAACATCCGGCGGGATCTTCAGCTTGGACTCGGTCGCCGGGAGATTCCGGGCCCGCGGCACATGGCTTTCCCGAAAAAGCCTCTCCAGCCGCGCGTCGAACACGACGGCCTCCCCCGCCGCCCAGAGATCCTCCGCTTCCTGGATCGTGATCAGGCGGATGCCGGGATACTCCGTCGGGGACAGGAAGGTCTCCCGGAATTCTCCCCGGGCGAACCGTTTGACGAGAGGAAAGTGGACGGCCGCGGCGAGGAGGACGCTGAGGGCCCCGATGACCAGGACCTGCCGGACGATCTTCCGTGTTTCGCTCAAGGCGTCATCAGCCGTGAATGGCCTTGTACTTTTCGAGCCCCGCTTTGAAGATCCGGATGGCCTCGCGAAGCTTGGGCGCGTTGACGACGTAGGCGATCCGGGCCTCGTCCGTTCCCTGGCTCGGCGTCGCGTAGAAGCCCGGGGCCGGGGCGATCATGACCGTCTTGCCGTCGAGCGAAAACTCCGCAAGCAGCCAGACGGCGAAATGTTCGACGTCCTTGACCGGAAGGCGGATGATGACGTAAAAGGCGCCCTGGGGTTTGTGGATGACGACCCCCGGAATATCCTTGAGGCCGTCGAAAAGGATGTTCCGGCGCTTGTCGTACTCGTCGCGGATGCCCTGGAAATAGTCCATGGGCATGTTGTAGGCGGCCAGGGCGGCCATCTGCTCGACCGAGGGCGGGCAGAGCCGGGCCTGGGCGAACTTGAGGGCGGCCGCGTAGACGTCCTTGTTGCGGGTGATGATCATGCCGATACGGGCGCCGCAGCAGCTGTAGCGCTTGGAAATGCTGTCGACGACGACCACCCGCTCCTTGATGTCCTCGTACTCGAGGACGCTTTTATGCTTCAGTCCGTCGTAGATGAACTCCTTATAGACTTCGTCGCCGACAAGGAAGAGATCGTGCTTTTTGACCAGGCCGACGACCCGGTCCAGTTCCTCCGGCGTGTAGACGGTCCCCGTGGGGTTGTTCGGGGAACAGAGCAGGATGGCCTTGGTCTTGGGCGTGATCTTGGCCTCGATGGCCTCGACAGGAGGCAGGCGGAAACCGTCCTCGACGCTGAGCGGCAAGGGGACGATTCGGACGCCAGCGAAAGAAGCGTAGCCGTTGTAGTTCGTATAATAGGGCTCGGGGATGATGATCTCATCGCCAACGTCGGCCAGCACGGAGAAGGTGAAGTGGATGGCCTCGGAGCCGCCCGTGGTGATGAGCACGTCGTCCGCCCCGAGGGGGATGTTGTATTTCGCGAAATAGCGGGTGACCGCCTCCCGGAGCTCGAGGAAGCCCTGGGCCGGGCCATAGCCCAGCACCGGCTGGTTCCAGTTATGGAAGGTGTCCATGACGGGCTTGGGGGCGGGGATGTCGGGGTCACCGATGTTGAGGTGGATGACCTCGATGCCCCGGGCCTTGGCCTGGTCGGCATAGGGTTTCAACTTCCTGATGGGAGACGCCTGAATTTCGTATCCGCGCTGGGAGATCTTCATGGCTGAGTCCTCCGTCGTGATAGGCTTCGGCTCCGAGGCCCCATTATAGGAGATATGCGGGGCGCGGCGCAACGGTTCGGTTAGAAGGCGAAGCCGACGAGACCGCTCTCCTCGGCCGCGTCGATGACGGTATAGGGGCTGACGTGGGCGAACCATTCCCCGCTCCAGTAGACGCGGACCTTCTGGAGCTTGAACGTCAGTCCGGCCGCCAGCGAGAAGGGCGTCCGGAAGGCTACCGGCTGGTGGTCACGGTAATCGGCGGCCAGGAAATCATCGCCGTCGCCGTCGCCGTCCATGTCCAGGGCGACCACGGTGGAGTTCACGCCCGTCGAGCCGGTGCCGGAAAGGGTCAGGCCGGGAGTGGTCATCGTCAGCCCCATCGTCGCCCATTTGAAATCGAAGGCCAGGCCGATCTTCCACAGGATCCGGATGTTCTGATAGTGATACTGCCGGGCTCCCAGGGCCATGGCGACGCTGTTCCCGGAGTCGAGCGCTTCGACGAGCGTTTGGATGCTCGCCCGGTGCGTCCGGACCGCGATGTACTGGCTGACGCCGACGCCGACGTTTTTCGCGACCTTATAGGACCAAGTCAGCCCGAACCACGGTTCGGACATCCTTTCCTCCAGCCGGAACTGGGTGACGTACTTTTCAGATCCCGGGGCGTCCGGGAGGATGTCCCGGGTGCCGGTCGACGAAACCGAAACGCCGAGCTTGACGTCCTGGCGGGAGAGGTAGGAGTAGCCGAACCAGTGCTTGCCGAGCCCCCGGAACTTGAACGTCCCGGCGATGAGCGAGGGAGCAGGCCCCAGGTTGGTGGAATTGAACGGGACGCTCCCCCGGTCACTCCCGACGAGAGAGACGTGGGGGTACTGGATGACCTTGGCGGCCATCAGGGTCTGCGGGTCCTTGATCAAGCTCATGCCCCCCGGGTTGTAATAGGTCCCGCTGAGGTCGAGGACACTGCCGATGACCGCCCCGCCGAGGAGCGTCGCCCGCGTGCCGTAATGACTCGTCCAGTAGTGCGAATCTTGGGGCCGGGCGAAGGAAGCCAGACAGAGACAGGCGACCGGGACCGGGAGGCGGAGGCTTTTCATCGCCCCCTATCTATATGCGATTTTTTTGTTTTTCGTCAAGCGGGCGTTAGGAGCGCTGTCAAGGGACGAGCCTTCGCGGCGGAAGTGGACCCCCGGGCAAGGCCGGGGCCCCCGCCGCCGACGAACATTCCGGTTGCCAACCGAAGGCGATTTCTGTTAGTTTAAGGGGCGAACCAAG
>CAZZCH010000103.1:0-10456 GCA_964652895.1 uncultured Eubacteriales bacterium | reverse complement strand
TAAATCAACATGTTGAGGAGGAAACAGCTTTTTTTATGCATAATTCAGGCTAGGTGATGCAATGCCTTCTATAGGTTATATTAGGCGCTTGGCAACACGACTGGGGCAATAATAGGACGGATAGGTGACCATCCAGCTTGTCGTCGAGCGGACCGCGCATATGTGTCAATAACCACGAACAGCATTAAAAGGCAGTCGTTTATCAAATATATTTTGTCCTACACCTATCCACCCCATGTGGACACGGCGGGGACAAAACCGCCTAAAATTGCTCAGTTGTGCTAACTCAGGCTAACAATAGGGCCGTATATCAAAGTCAATCAGTGAAGGCACCTATGCCCCACGAAGCATTACGCACATGAGAGCGGCCCGTCAGCACGAAAGCGTCGGATAGGGGATGATGATTCTGGCCTTGAGCAGGTCTCCCCCACTCCGACGGTGCTCAATTGTGCTCAAATTGTGCTCAGCAAATGCCTAAAACGGTATAAAGCTGTACAAATATGCGACAAATACAGAGAGCCGGGGATGATGACTAAATGCCCGTTTTCTCGGGGAATATGGGAGAGCCAGCGAGAGGGATCGAACCTCCGACCTGCTGATTACGAATCAGCTGCCCGTAAGCCCATCCAAACATCGATCTTTCGCGTTCGGAGTCCCACCGCTCGACCGAATGGAATCCTGTCGGTCGCAATTTGGTCACAATCCTTCCCCGCTACGGTCACTCCTCCTCCATTAATCGTTGATTATGAAGGGCTTTAAAGAGCAGGAAAGGGCCTAAGGTGTTGGACCGCCTGTCCAATTGCCAGCGCCATCCCTGCCGGACTTGAAAAAGCCGCCTAATTTTCTCGGGCGACGGCACATGAATCAAGCCCGAACCTGGTACGGAGCGCCTCAGTAATCTCCCAAAGCTCGGGGGTGAGGATTTCCTGGACTTTCTGCCTGATGGACGGTGAAACCGGCCCATAAAAGGCCTCAGCAATCCCGCCTGTGATGCAGGCAAGCGTGTCGCTGTCGCCGCCAAGGGAAACGGCGTTCCGAATGGCGTCCTCGTAGGAAGTTGAGTCTAGGAAGGCGATGATCGCCTCGGGGACTGTTCGCTGGCAGGATTCATCGAATCCGTAAGAGGGGCGGATATCGTCAACGGTACGGGCTAGATCATAGCCGAATCTGGCCGTGATCTCGGTTCGGATAACCTTTTTGTCCCTTGCGGTCCTGGCTACGAAAACTGCCAGAGCCGTGGCTTGGGCGCCTTTGATGCCCTCAGGATGGTTATGAGTGAACTCCGCCGTCCGGGCGGCCTCGCAGAGGACGTCATCGACCGAATTGAACGCGAAACCGATAGGGCTGACACGCATGGCCGAGCCGTTGCCCCAGCTGTTGTATGGTTTCGGGTCCGACGAACCGAGCCATTCCCTAAAATAGCCGCCATAACCGGCATCCGGATAGCGCCGGCCGAAATCCAGAACGGCTTTTCGATAATCACCGTCCGTCAAGACGGCTTGGGCGATGGCGACCGTCATGACCGTATCGTCGGTAAAAATGCTATCCGGCCCAAAGAGCGGAAACTCCTTGCTCTTGGTCCGCCCGAACTCATAGACCGAGCCGATTATATCGCCCGCGATGGCTCCGATCATGGTTCTCCCCCTTTCCCAGGTATGACTCCCCCATATTTAGCCTCGGTTGGAAGCGAAGTCAAGCCATCGTCCCCACCTTACCTTTCGGTTCACCCACGCGCGCTTGAAATCCCCCCCCTCTAATCACCCCCTGCGGCTATAGGAGGCTAGTCCGCCCGCCACTAGCATGGTGGCGGTATCGAGCGAGAGCATATGAAGGAAGGTGCAGCATGATGAACACGCAATGTGAGCAACGGCAAGGGAACGGGCATGCGCATGGGCACAGACCCGCGAAGGGGAACGGGAAAAGCGATGTCGAGGTCTGCCCCTATTGCCTGGAAAAGGACGAAGTCGTCCCTATCCTCTACGGCTTCCCGTCGCACGAGGCGTTCAGGAAGGCCGACCGTGGCGAAGTCTATCTCGGCGGCTGTGAGATAACCTCGGCTGCCTACTACTGCAAACGCGACGACAGAGAGTTCTGAAGCGGCCTCCCTCCGGCCATAGTTTTTCCCTTCGGGATGTGGTAGATTGGTTCTCGATTGCGACGAAGAATTCTATGCACCCGAAGGGAGGTCAACCGACGATGGACTCCTACTTTTTCACCAGCGAGAGCGTGACCGAAGGTCACCCCGACAAGATCTGCGACCAGATCAGCGACGCGATCCTCGACGACCTGCTCAAGCAGGACCCGTATTCCCGGGTGGCGGTCGAGTGCTTGACGACCACGGGCTCCGTGCACGTGGCCGGCGAGATCACGACCAACGGATTCGCGAACATTCAGCATATCGTCAGGCGAACGCTCCGGGAGATCGGCTACACCGACCCCCGGTTCGGGATCGACTGCGAGGACGCGGGCGTCTGGGTCGCCATTCACGGGCAGAGCCCGGATATCGGCCAGGGCGTCGCCAAGGTCAAGGGCCATGAGCAGGGCGCGGGCGACCAGGGGATGATGTTCGGCTACGCCTGCGACGAGACGAAGGAGCTGATGCCCCTGCCGATCATGCTCGCCCACAAGCTGGCCATGAAGCTGGCCGAGGTGCGCAGGAACGGCCGCATCAAGAGCCTGGGGCCGGACGGCAAGAGCCAGGTCACGGTCGAGTACAGGGACGGAAAGCCCGTCCGGGTCGAGGCCGTCGTCATCGCCCAGCAGCACATCGAAGAAGTCTCCGAAGCGCGGTTGAAAAAGGAAATACGGGAAAAGGTCGTCAAGCCCGTGTGCGGCAAGTTCATGGACGCCAAGACCAAGGTCTTCATCAACGCCACGGGGCGGTTCGTCATCGGCGGGCCGGAAGGCGACACGGGCGTCACGGGGCGCAAGATCATCGCCGACTCCTACGGCGGCATGGGCCGGCACGGCGGCGGGTGTTTCTCGGGTAAGGACCCGAGCAAGGTCGACCGGAGCGCCGCCTACGCCTGCCGTTACATCGCCAAGAACGTCGTCGCCGCGGGCCTGGCCGCGCGCTGCGAGGTCCAGCTGTCGTATGCCATCGGGATCCCCGACCCCATGGCCGTTTTCGTCGAGACTTTCGGCACCGGCAAGATCCCCGACAGCGAGATCGTCAAGCTCGTCAGGAAGCATTTTCCGCTCAAGCCCGGCGACATCATCGAGAAGCTCGATCTGCGGCGGCCGATCTACAAGAAGACCGCGGCCTACGGCCACTTCGGGAGGAACGACCCGGACTTCACTTGGGAAAAGACCGACAAGGCGGCCGTGCTGAGGAAGGAAGCGGGGCTGAAGCGTTAGTTCGAGGGACGACGGCCGTGGCGAGCGACAGCCCTCCCCTTCCGGATATCCCGTTGCCCCCACGGCCTTGGCTGACGAGCCCTGAATTCGCCGAGGCGCTTCGGACCGCCGCTTTGATGCACGCCGCGCAGAAGCGGAAAGGGTCCAACCTGCCTTACATCTCGCACCTGCTCGGTACGTGCTCGATCGCGCTCGAGAACGGGGCGACCGAGGCCGAGGCCATCGCGGCGCTCCTCCACGACACGATCGAGGACATCGAACCCACCGAACGTGCTCGCGCCGCCGTCGGACGCTTCGGCCCGGAGGTCCTGCGCATCGTGGAAGAGTGCAGTGACGCCGACACTCACCCCAAGCCCCCCTGGCGAGCGCGGAAAGAGCGCTACATCCGCCGCCTGGCGAGCGCCGACCGCTCGGTGCTCCTGGTCTCCGCTTCGGACAAGCTTCACAACGCGCGGGCCATCATCTCCGATTTCCGGCAGGTCGGTGCCGAAGTCTGGACGCGGTTCAAAGCGTCCCGCGAAGAGTCGCTCTGGTACTACCGCGCACTCGTCGCGGCTTACCGGGAGAATCCCGCTCACCTCCCGGCGCTTATCGCCGAACTCGACCGGGCCGTGACCGAGTTGGAGACGATGGAATAATTATCTCTTATAGACATCGCCTCGGTGCCCGATCTTAACGATGTCGACGGTCTTTTCCCGGTCATCGATCGCGTACACGACTCGATAATCGCCTTGCCTGATGCGATAACGATCGAGGGCCGAGAGCTTTTCGCAACCCTGAGGCCTAGGCTCATTCGCGAACGACCGGAGGCGCTCGATAAGGCGCACGAGATCCTTCTTGGGAATGCGGCCCAACTCGTCGGCCGCGGATTTCCTGAGGAAGACTTTATATTTTCCCATCGCGCTTGAGCGCCTTGACGACATCTTCGAAGGCCAGCCGCTTTTCTCCGGATCGTTTCTCGAAGGCCTCGAGGTCCACGGCGTCTTCGAGGAGCGCGTGCTTGACGGCGGAATTGACCAGGTCGGAGACGGAATACTCCGTTTCCGCCGACTTGATCCGCAACGCTCGATGAAAATCAGGTCTAAGATAGACGGTGACGCGTTTGTTCGGATTTTTCATGGCTTGACTCCCACTGACGATTATAACGCCATGACGTTATAACGTCAATTGATGATTCTTAACTTTTCCCTACCCATCGTTTGTAGGGAGCCGGCATTTATCCATTCGGGCCGAGCCTGAGAAAAAGCCCGCCATCCGTGCGTCTTTCTATCTGGTTGAAGAATTCTCAAACTTGACATATAGCCATACCTAAGATATGGTTATATGGATGAAAACGACATTGAACATTGACGATTCGGTCATGGCCCTCTTGAAACGGGAAGCGGCTCGGCGCGGGTGCACGATGTCCGAGCTCGTGGAATCCGCCCTCCGCCTGCTTCTGACGGCCAAGGAGTGTCCGCGTTCGATGCCGCCCCTGCCCTCGTTTAAAAGCGGCGGCGCGATGGTCGAGATCGCAGACAGGGAAGCCCTTTACGATGCCATGGAGCGCCGCTGATGTTCGTCGTCGACACCAACATCTTCGTGTATGCCGCCGACGGGGACTCCCCTTTCCATCAGTGCTGCCGGGGAAAGATCGAGGAATGGCGTCGCCTGACGACGCCCTGGTACTCAACCTGGGGGATCATGTACGAATTTCTCCGCGTGATCACCCACCCACGCATATTTCACAAGCCCTGGACGGCGCCCAAAGCCTGGGATTTTGTCGAGGCGGTCCTTGCCGCCCCCACTTTCGGCCTTCTCGTGCCCTCGGAGAGACATGCCGAGGTCGCGGAGGGGATCGTCCGGAAAACGACGAATCTGCACGGCAACCTTCTCTATGATGCCCAGATCGCCGTCTTGATGCGGGAGCACGGGATAAAACGGATCTATACGCGCGACACCGATTTCCACCGCTTCCCCTTCCTCGAGCCTATCGACCCGACGGCCTGAACATAGAAGAGGGGGTCAAACCTACGTTTTAAGCTTTTCTGAAATTATTCAGATATTTCCCAGAAGCGCTCCTCCGGGTCGCTCCGTCGCGCTTCTGACGGTCGCTCCCAAGAGTCCGCTCCCCGCCGTAGGTTTGACCCCCTCTTAAGTTGACTTCGGCGGGCGGGCCGGGATAGACTTCAAGCTTCCCCCATGGAGGTACGATGAAGATCAATCGCGTCGTCTTCGGTTGGACGGTTTTCGCTCTCGTTCTTTTCATCCTGGCACTGATTGTCGTCATCCCGGCCTTCCTGGCGGGGCCGGCGGCCAAGCTGAACTCCGCGCGGGTATCATCTTTGGCCTCCTCCCCCGCTTCCTCCGCGTTCCTTGCTTCATCTTTCCCCGCGGACGACCCGGCCCGCGACTCGCTTCCACCGAGCATCCTGCCCGTCGTGATCCTGCGCGGGTCCGATTACGAGATGGGCTTCCAATACGGCGAGCAGGCCTGCGCCTACATCGACCGCACCCGCGAGGACAAGTGGGCCTCGGCCCTCCAACGCTTCAGCCGCGAGGAGGTTCTCAAGGCGCTCCAGGCCAACCAGTCGTTCATCAAGCGCTACACGCCGGAGTGGATCGACTTCATGCGGGGCATGGCCGAGGGCGCCTCCAAGGCCGGGTACCCCATGAGCTACACGGATATCCTTCTCATGAACTGCACCCTGCCCAACCCCAAGACGTCGGTTTTCCCCGAGGGCGCGGAGAAGGACGCCCTTCCGCCCAAGCGCTGTTCGGTGGGCTCGGCCTGGGGGAGCGCCACCAAGGACGGGCGCCTCATCGGGATCGACACGCTCGACACGCCGGACGTCGCCCACGCCGTCGTCATCGTGGCCTATCCGGACCACGGCAACGCCTACATGTGCGGGGCCGACGCGGGCGAGATCGGCGACCACTTCCTGATGAACAACAAGGGCTTCTTCCTGGGGAATTCCGGCGGGGGCGGCTCGCCCCGGCCCGAGGATGAAGGCTACGGACTGGCCTGGGCCTGTTCCCTGCCTTATCTCGTCCGTTTCTGCGACGGCGCCTTTGAAGCCCGGGACATGGTCATGAAATGGCAGATCAACGTCCCCGAGAATTTCCACTTCGTCGACGTCCGTGGCAACGCCTGCGTCGTCGAGAAGACGGCGGCCGTCCAGGCCGTGCGCAAACCCGGCGATTTCGGGGAGAAGGATTTCATGTTCTCGACAAATAACTACCTCGCCGCGCCGATGAAGGTGACCAAGGAAGGCGAGTTCCAGGGCGTCCACGGCGGCTACGGGAAGTATTCCGCGCCGCGCAACCGGATGATCTGGGACCTGCTCCACAACTACAGCGGCGCGATCGACGTCGAATTCGCCAAGATGATCCTCCGCTTCCCCGGGGCGCCGCCGCCCTATCCCCCGCCCGGGGGCTGGGAGGCCATGTTCTGCCGGCCGACGAACCTCTGGACGGCGGTCGTCACGCCGGACGACGGGGACAATGGCGTTGCCAACATCTGCACGGGGCCGGCGGGCAGGGTCCTCCACGGCTCGATCGCGGGCGACGGCTCGGCCATGAACCCGACTTACCGGTACGCGGCCGGGACGCACACCTTCTACCGCCTACAGCTGGCCAAGGAGCCCGTGGAGCTGGTCAAGGCCGCACGCAAGGCCGCCGAGGAGGAGATCGCCAACGCCTACGGCAAGCTGATGGTCCTGAACTACCGCGACACCGGGTACGCCGGGCTCAAGGAGCTCTACGGCAGGGCCGTGGCCGAGATGTTCGAGGGCCGGAACGAGTTCAACCGGGCGGTCATCGCAGAGGGGAACCAGGGGTTGGCGCTTTACGGGCGGGCGGCTTCGCTCTACGCCCGGGCCCAGGCCCACGCGAGAGAGGTTTTCGAGGCCCTGGAACCGGCGCCGACGAGCCCTTCGGACCTCGGCTTGAGGCCCTTCGGCGGCGGCTGGGCCACATGGGACACGGCCGTCGGCAAGGCGCGATAAGCCCGGGGCGCGATCCTCAAGAGGGGGTCAAACCTACCTTTTGCAGCAAAAGGTAGGTTTGACCCCCTCTTCCTATTCGTAGCGCAGGGAGTCCGCCGGGTTGGAGGCGGCCGCGCGGATGCAGTGGGCGCTGATCGTGAGCATGGCGATCCCGAGAGCCACGCCCGCCGCCGCGGCGAAAATCCAGACAGAGATGCTCGTCCGGTAGGCGAAGCTCCCGAGCCATTGGTGCATCGCGAAATAGGCCAAGGGCACGGCGATCAGGTTGGCCAGGGCGACCCACTGCAGGAAATCCTTCGACAGAAGGACCACGACCCGGCCCATGTCCGCGCCGAGGATCTTGCGGATGCCGATCTCCTTCGTCCGCCGTTCGATAAGGAACGAGGCCAGCCCGAAAAGCCCCAGGGCGGAGATGAATACGGCCAGCCCGGTGAAGACCCCAACGATCGCTTCGAACCGACGGTCGGAGCGATAGAGCGCGCCGAGCGAATCGTCCAGGAATTCGTATTCGAAGGGATAACGGGAGTTGTATTTCGCGTGCAGGCGGCGGACCGTCTCGAGGCCCGAGGCGAGGCCCTCGAACCGCATCTTGACCAGGACGTAGGAGTCGCGCTCGGGCTCGACGCGCAGGACGAGGGGTTCGACGGCCGCGTGGAGCGATTTGAAATTGAAATCCTTGACCACCCCGACGATGGGGCCCTTGCGGTTGAAGAGATTGACCCATTTGCCCAAAGGCTCATCGAAGCCCATCCGACGGGCCGCCGTCTCGTTGACGATGAAGGCGTCCTTGTCGGCCGGGAAGGCGCGGGAGAAGCTCCGGCCCGCGGCCATCTCCATGCCCAGTGTTTCAAAGTAATCATAATCGACGGAGAACTGGTGGACGAGGAGATAATTGTCGGGGGCTTTCCCCTCCCAAGAAAAGGCCGTGGTCGAATGTACCGTGTAGGTGGGGATGTCCGAGGAGGCGGTCACGCCGAGGATCCCCGCCGTCCGCGACAGCTCGTCCTTGAAGGCCTGGTAGTTCTTCTGCAGGTCCCCGCGCAGACGGAAATGGACGACCGAATCGCCCTTGTAACCGAGGTCTTTCGTCCGCATGTAGCGGATCTGGGAGGCGACGACGAGCGTCCCGGCGATGAAAACGGTCGAAAGCGCGAACTGAAAGACGACCAGGGACTTGCGGAATAGGACGCTCCTCGTCCCGGTCAGCGACCCTCCCCGGAAGATCGAAGCGGGCCGGAAGGCGGACAGGAAAAGGGCCGGGTAGATCCCGGACAGGACGCCGGCGAAGAGGACGCTCCCGGCGAGGAAAAGGAGGACCGGCACCGAGGCGAGCGTCGCCGGCGGGACGGCCTTGCCGGTCAGGTTGTTGAATTGGGGCAGTAGGAGACGGACGAGTCCGGCCGCGACGAGGCCCGAGACGGCCGCAAAGAGGAGGACCTCGCCGAAGAACTGGCTGATGATCTCCTGTCTCCCGGCGCCGACGACCTTCCGCACCCCGACCTCCCTGGACCTGAGGCCGGAGCGGGCCGTGGCCAGGTTCATGTAGTTGATGCAGGCGATGAGGAGGACAAGGAAGGCGATCCCGGCGAAGATGCGGACATATTGCTCCTTGACCTGCGACGCGCCGTCGATGTCGATGGCGTAGTTCGAGCGCAGATGGATGTCCCGGAGCGGCTGGAGGTTGATGAAGGTGGTTGTTTGGGGCCCGATCTTGGTGAGGTATTTGTATATCGCCGGGGCCAGCTTTTTAAGGTCGGCGTTCGGGACGAGCCGGACGTAGGTGTAGAAGTTGTTGTTCCACCAGCCTCCGTCGACGCCGAGCCGCTTGATAACGAAGTCGAAGTTCCCGAGGAGACCGAATTGGAGATGAGAATTCCTGGGCACGTCCCGGGCGACGCCCGTGACCTTGAAGTCGAAGGCATCGAAGAGCCGCAGTGTCCGGCCCATCGGGTCCTCGCCGCCGAAATACTTCCGGGCCGCCGTCTCCGTTATGACCAGCGAATCGGGTCCGTTCAGGGCCGTCGCCGGGTCGCCCTTGACCAGGGGGAAGGTGAAAATGCCGAGGAAAGACGGGTCGGCGAAGGCGATCCCGTTCTCGTAGAACTGCCTCTCACCGTTAGAAGCCAGGTTCCGGCCGAAGGGCCTGAACCGGGCGAACTCGAGCACCTCGGGGAAATCGGCCTTGAGGCCGGCGCCCAGAAGTTCGGGGGTGACGGCGACGGGAAAGACCGTCCCGTCGGCGCCCTTTTGGTCCTCGGTCAGACGGTAGATGTCGCGGGCGCCGGCGTGAAAACGGTCGAAGCTCAACTCGTCCCTGATCCAGAGGAAGATGAATAGGGATACGGCGATACCGATGGCCAGGCCGGCCACGTTGATCAGGGAGTAGGCCTTATGCTTGCGGAAGTTCCGCGCGGCGACGATGGCGTAGTTTTGGATCATGGTCACACTCCAATAGAAGGAATCTTTCAAGGCGACCGGGGCGAGATAGACGATCTGGGCGGTGTACCAGACGAGGGCCGCGCCCCGGTTCCGCTCCCTCGCCAGCCATTCGAATTTATCCTCAAAGTCGTCCATCGCGCCGTTGCGGACGGTCCCGCTCAGGAGCTTCGCAAGGAAATAAGCGAGGATCCGGGGCGGGCGTCGGCCGGAGCCAGTGTCGGCACGGGCTTCGGGGTTGCGGCGGGTCTTCATGGCCTACGGTCCTCGATGAGCGACGGGACGTCGTCCCAGAGGGCGGCGTTCATTTCCTTCATCGTACGCAGGGCCGTTCTCCCGTCCTCTGTCAGGCGATAGAGGATCTTCCGGCGGCCGCCGCGCTCCTGGAGCGGCTCGCTCTCGCAGGAATCGACCAGGCCGTTCTCGACCAGGCGGGCCAGGGGGCTGTAGACGGCCCCAAAGAGCCAGGCGATCCCGGTCATACGCTCGATATACTCCCTGATCGTGACGCCGTAGGCCCCCTCGCCGTCCTGGAGCTTCCAGATGGCCAGCAGGATCAGTTCCTCTTTGCGTGACAGGAGCTTCATTTCTCGCCTCTCACTATTTGTAGACGAAAAGTGAACTAATAAGGTTTATCTGTGGAAAAAATATCCTGAACGGGTCGCCATATTTTCCGG
>CAZZCH010000102.1:0-10632 GCA_964652895.1 uncultured Eubacteriales bacterium | reverse complement strand
GCCCGGGGATATGCGCAGGGTTAATACTGAGCGTCACCAACCCAGTTTCAAAAAAGGGGTTTGGTGGCAGCGAACGTATCACCGCAGCGAATGAGGATGATCCCGAGGCCCGAATTGACCATCTCCGCGCGTTTCCGGTATGATGTCCGAAACATCATGGCCGCGAAGCCGCGCGATTTCTACGAGATCCAAAAACGCCAGCAGCAGAGGAGCCTCTTCCTCTTCGCGATGGTCCTCCTTTTCTATTTCGCCGCCATCGGCTTGATCGTCCTGGCCTTATTCGCCAGTTTCGGTCTCGTCTTGAACAGGGCCCTGTTCGCCTCGTCGTCCTTTTGGCCCCGCTTCCTCCTCTTCGACCTGGCCGCCGCGGCCATCATCTCCGCCCTCCACTTCCAGGACGCCCGGAAGAACGGCCCCCGCTTCATCCTCCGCCGGCTCCAGGCGGCGACGCCCGACGCGGCGGACCGCTACCACATGCAGTTCCTCAACACGGTGGACGAGATCCGCATCGCCGCCGGGCTGCCGCGCGTCAACGCCTACGTCCTGCCGTCCTTCGCCGTCAACTCCATCGCCCTGATCGAGGAGGACGGAACTCCGGCCGTGGCCGTCACCGAGGGCCTGCTCGCCGAGGGGACGAGAGACGAGCTCCAAGCCGTCGTCGCCCACGAGCTGGCCCACATCGCCCGGGGCGACGCCTTCTACCTGACGCTCGTCTGCTCGCTGGCCAACCTCTTCGAGAAATTCAAGGACGCCCTCGAGCCCGACACGAACGACCGGACGGACTGCGGCGGGCGGCGCGGAAGCGCAGGTTTCCCGCCCATCCTCTTTTATATCGCCGTAGCCCTGTCGGCCCTGGTCATGCGCCTGCTCAGCACGCTCGTCAGCCGGGAGCGGGAGCTCCTGGCCGACGCCGCCGCCGTTGAGCTCTGCCGGGCCCCCGAGTCGCTCGCCCGGATCATCTACAAGGCTCAGGTCAAGAACTCGTTCGTCGGCGATTTCGCGCTGAGCTACGCCCCGCTCTTCATCGTCCGGCCCGACTCCCGGGACACGCCGGACAACCTCGCGGGCAGGATCTTCAGCTCGCATCCGCCGCTCATGAAGCGGCTCGGCGCCCTGGCGGCCATGGTCCGGAAGACGCCCGAAGCCATCATCGACGCCGTATGGGACGAGGAGCGGACGAGAGAGGAGGCCCGCGGCGTCCTTCATTCCTACGAGGAGGCCCGGAAAGAACAGCTCGAGCTTTTTCCGGAGTCGGCCGCCTCGTCTCCTCCCGCGGACGAAGCCCGGATCTGGCTCCTCGCCACGGCGGCCGAAAAGAAATGGGAGGGGCCGTTCACGCTGGGCGAACTCGTCTGCCGGCCGGGCTTCTCCCCCATCAGGCGCATCAAGAACACCCAGGAGGGCATCGAAGCCGTGGCCCGCGAATTCCCGCACGTCCGGGTCGCGCTGCACAATTTGGCCCGGAAAAAGCCCTTGAGGCCCGGGCGCGAGAACCTCTGCCCGCGCTGCCGCGTCCCCCTGGCCGAGGCGTTCTACGAGGGAGTCGGCGTCAGGGTCTGCCGGAACTGCCGGGGCCGGCTCGTGGACATGGCCTCGGTCGACCGCATCGTCGCCCGGAGGGAGTTCGATTTTTCGGAGCCGCTGCGGCAAAAAGCCCGGGAGTTCCGGGAGCGGGTGGTCAGGAACCCCCTCAAGCGTCAGAAGGTCCAAGCCGCGCTCGGCGCGGACGTCCCCTGCCCGAACTGCGGCTACCGGATGGTCCTCCGGCCCTACAATTACCAATACTTCGTCCCGGTGGACAAGTGCCTGTCCTGCTCGAAGATCTGGTTCGATTCCGACGAGCTCGAGATCCTTCAGATCCTCATTGAGGAAAGAAAGGCCCCTAGATCTTGAATTCGCCGGTGTCGATCCACTCTTTTTTCAAGACGGACCAGAAATCCTCGGCCAGGCCCTTGAGGACATAGGCGTAAGGAAGCCAGCCGTAGCCCTTCTCGCCCCAGCCGCTCCCCCATGAGTTCCGGACGAGGAGCGCGCCTTTCGCCGTTTCGCCGCCGGACGCGTTCTTGATCGCGAGCGCGTCATCGTAGCCCATGGCGACGACGGCGTGCCCGCCTTCGATCCGCTCCCGGCCGACCGGAAAGGGAATGCGGCCTGTCTCGGCCGCCTGGTCGATAGAGCTGTAGACGGTGAATCCGAACATGGCCGGATGCCCGGCGACGAGATAGGTCTTGAGCCGTTCCAGGACGGCGGGCCCGGCCGCCCCGGCCGGATCGTGGCGGTAGTACATCAGCGTCTTGTAGTTCTGGGCGAATGCGTAGCAGAAGGCGGGCGGCTCCTTGTCGAATCCCTCCCCGGCGTCGGTATAGGGCCAGTATTCCTCGGGCGGGACGCCGAAAAGGACCATGGCCCCCATGGTCAGCCGGAGATAGGCCCCCGTGTCCCCTTTAATCTTCATGAGGTTGCGGGTCGCCTTATAAAGGAAAAGGCGCGAGGACTCGACGTGACGCCCGAAGGACTTGCGCTCGTAGTACTCGATGATCCCAGCGCCCGCCTGGGCCGTGCACGAGCCGAGACCGCCCTGGTCCTCGACGGGCGAGGCCCATTCCCGGAGGTCGACGGCGGCCGGGAGCGGAGCGCGGGGCTTGCGGCCGCCGCGACCCGGCCCGGAGGCCTGGAGGCCCGTCGAAGCCAGGATGTCCCGGACGTTTTTCGTTTCCCCAGTGTAGTCCCGAAAGTCCGGGAAATCCGGGATCCAGCCGAGTCCGTGTTTTTTCCGTTCGTTCATTTTGCCCTCCTTCTTCTATCTTCTGTTCCTTACATGAAGAATACGATGAGAAAACCCTTCCAGTTTTTCGCGGACGCCCCCCAACACCCGTTCACCCCGGAGACAGGGGGGAAATCATCCAGGGAATCACCCAAAGGGGTGATTGACCCCGGCGGGGGGTGAGGGAAAAATGGGGCTATGCGAACAACAGCGCCGTCCGTACGGCATTCCGGCAGGGCATTTCCCGACCGGGACAAGACGTCCGGCGCCGGCAGGAAGCCTTAAATGAAAAAGATCCTCGTCATCGATTATGACCAGGGCTCCCTGTCCTCCCTCCAAGGGATCTTGGTCAAGGAGGGATACCAGGTCGTCACCGCCGGCGATGGCCAGGCGGGCTGGGATAAGTTCAACCGGGAATCCCCGGACCTCGTCCTGATGGAAGCCATGCTCCCCAAGGTCCACGGCTTCGAGCTTTGCCAGAGGATCACCTCGGAACGGAATTCACTGGCTCCCGTCTTCATCATGACCGGAGTTTACAAGGACCGCGTCTACAGGACGGAAGCCCTGCGGACCTACGGGGCGTCCGAGTACTTCGAGAAGCCCCTCAAAATGGCCGAAGTCCTGGCCTCTATCGAAGCCGTCCTCGGAAAGCCCAAAAAGACGCCGGCCCCGGAACCCGCCCCGGCCGGGCCGGTCGAGGCGGCCAAGCCGGAACCCGTGCCGGTCGAACCCCGCAAACCCGATAAGCCCAAGCCGGTCGAGGAGGAATTCGCCTGGTCGGCCGACCTGGAAAAATTGCGCCGAGAGATGCCGAAGACCACGGTCCGGGTGCCGAGCCGCCATGAGCCGTCCTTAGAAGCCCGGCTCGATACGATCACCAGCGAGCTCATGAAGACGGCCGACATCGAGCCCGCGCCGCACCACAAGGCCGCAGAAGAAATGCCTCAGGCGCACAGGGATAATGGTAACGGGAACGGTGTTGGGAAAGGGAACGCCGACATCGACCAGTTCCTCAAGTCCGCCCTGGCCGGCTTCGATCTCGACAAGGAAAAGGTCCGGGCCCCAAAAACGGCGCCCCTGCCGCCCGTGGAGAAACCCAGCCCTGTGCCGCCGCCGGTGATCGCCAAACCGAAGCCGCCGACGCCCCCGCCCCCTCCCGTCATTGTTGAAAAGCCGGCCGCCGCATTCTCCCAGCCCGAGGAGCCGGCGCCGTCGATCACGTTGACCCCGGGCGACCCCGGATCCGACGTATCGCCGTTCTTCACGCCCGAAAAGAAGAAAACGGAAAAGCCCATGGAATGGCCCCGCACACCGATGCCTCCCGCCGCTCCGAAGCCGCCCAAGTCGGAAGAAACGGCGGCGGCGACCAAGCCGGGAACGAAGGCCCGGGAAGCCGAGGTCATCGCCTCGTCGCAGATCTTCTCGGAGATCTGCGGGGAAAAGCCCAAGAAAACCATCTCTCCGCTCCTCGCGATAGGCGCCGGCATCGCCGTCATCGCCGTGGTCGGCTTCTTCATCCTCCGGCCGAAGCGGTCCGCCGCCCCGGCCGAGGACGGGTTGAAGCCGGTCCAGACAGTCACCCAGTCCAACGTCGCGGAAAGGCCGGCCGAGGAAGTCCCGCCTCCAGAAGTCAACCCCAAGCCCGAGGCCCCCATGCCGAAGGTGGTCACTCAGACCACGGTGTCCGATATCGGTCCCAGCAGCGAGGATGCGATCCTCCTTCCGCTCATGCCCGCGAACACGCCGTCCACGATCGGAAATCCGGCCGGCCCCGGAAACGGCCAAGGCCAGGAAGCCGCTGGCTCCCTTGCGATCCGGGCCAACCCGCCCCCCGTCAAGACGAAGGAGAGCGCCCCACCGCCTAAAACCGTAGAGAGCCCGGCCCAGGACGCGGCCGGCAATGCCGGGACGATCGCGAACCCGGGGATGGCGGCCGCGACGCCCGCCAAGCCCCAGGTCAACGAAGGCGACCTCGTCGACCTGGACTCGGTCGCCGAACCGCCCGTAGCTCTGAAGACCGTCGACCCCGTTTATCCGCCGTCGGCCCAGCGGCTCGGCGTGGAGGGGTCGATCACGGTCAACGCCCTCATCGACGAAAAAGGCGACGTCATCGACACGGGCATCCTCATGGGGATCCAGGACGACAAGGGCCTGGGCAAGGCCGCCGAAAGGGCCATTCGTAAATGGAAGTTCCAACCGGCGAAGAAGGATGGGGTCAAGGTCAAGGTCTGGAAGCCGTTCGTCATCGTCTTCAAGGCCGCCGGCAAGATCGGTTGAGAAGATGGTCAAGCATAAACAATCCGACAACAGGAGTTTCACATGGGCCTGAGCAAGGAACAAGATGATCTGTACAAAAAGACGATGGCCGAAGTCAAACACCAGCTGGAACACCTCGACGAGGAAGTCGAGAAGGAACTCCAGAAGGTCCGGAAGCGGCTGGCCGAACTTCAGGACTCCAAGAAGTCGCTGAAGATGGTCTACGAAGGGACGGCCCGGCTCCTCGGCATCGAACTCGAGTCCGAAGAAGAGCCCGGCGACGAAGCCGCCTCCATCGCCAAGATGTGAGGATCCCCGCCGCCGCTCGCGGCCGGACGGCCCGACGGCCCCCCCCCCCCCACCCCCGGACAGCTCCACTCCCCCGGAAATCCGGGAATAGCCCTTTCCTATCTTTGACGCCCCGGGGCTGTTCTGGTATACACTTGATTTTCAAATGTTCATCCTTCTCGGAATATTCATCGGATTGCTGGCCGCCGTGCCCCTCGGCCCGGTCAACGTCTTCGTCGTCTCCCAAGCCCTCAAGCGCGATTTTTTCCACGGCCTCCTCGCCGGCCTGACGGCGGCCGCGCTCGATACGATCTTCTGCTTCATCGCCTTGGCCGGGTTCTTCCAGATCAAGCTCAACCTGCCCCCTTACGCGACGTCGGTCCTGAAGGTCGTCGCCGCGATCATCATCCTGGTGCTCAGCGGCAAGCTGATCCACGACTCCCGGACGTTCTCCATACCGCGCGACGGCGACAAGATGCCTTCGGCGGCACCCAAGCCGATCCTCGGCGTCCTCCTTCTCTACGTGTCCAACCCGACCCTCTACATGTTCTGGGTGGCCGTGGCCGGAGCCGTGACCGGGCATCGTCTCGTCCGGTTCGGCGCCTGGACGGCCGTCGCCTTCGCCGCGGCGGTCGGCATGGGTTCCATGCTCTGGTACCTTTCGCTCGTCCGCTTCGTCTCCCGCCGGCAGGACCGGATCAAGCCCGAGGCCTTCCGCAAGATCCTTTTCTATCTGGCCCTGGCGCTCGCGGCCTTCGCCATCTACACCCTGGGCACGGTCTTCATCTAGCGCCCGATGACCAAGCGAGGGCGGGTCGAAAAAACCTACGCCTTCGAGGTTCCCGACCGCATCCCCTTCGTCCCGGCCGTCTATGAACACAAGGCCCGGCTCATCGGGCGCACGCCCTCCGAGGTCTGCCGCAACTTCGAACTCCTTCTCGAATCCCTGGACAAAGAGCTCGAGGTCTACGATCCCGACATGCTCGTCGTCGGCATCGACGTCTACAACGTCGAAGCCGAGGCCTGCGGCTGCAAGATCCGCTATTTCGACGGCTCGTCAGACGTCCCCGCGGTCGCCGCTTCGCTCCTCGACGGCCCGGGCGGCCTCCGCAAACTCGGCCTCCCCGACCCGACCCGGGACGGCCGGATGCCGCTCTTTCTCGAAGCGGCCGCCCGCCTCCACAAGGAGAAAGGACGGGACCTCATCGTCCGGGGCGCCCTGACCGGGCCTTTCTCCCTCGCCTGCGCCCTGGCCGGGACGGAAGCGGTCCTCGTGGCGAGCGTCGAGGACCCTGGCTTCATCAGGGACCTCCTCGGCTTCTCGGCCCGGGTGGCGGCCGTCTTCGGCCGGGCCTTTCTCGAGAGAGGGGTCGAGCCCATCCTCTTCGACTCCAAGGCCACCCCGGCCGCCTCCTCTCCCCGGATCTTCCGGGAATTCGTCCTCCCCGCCTACCGCGATATCCTCATGCCGGAGCTCGGCGCGGCGGGGGCGCGGCACACGCCCCTCATCATCGGCGGCGACACGACCTCCGTCCTCGAGGACCTCCTCCGGACCGGAGCGCCCCAGCTCCTGTGCGACGCGGGGTCGGACCTGGCGCTTTTCGGAAAAAGATGCCGGGAGGAACGGCGCGCCCTGAGGGTCAGCGTGGACTCGCGGCTCGTCCACCGGGGACGGCCGGAGGAGATCAAGTCCGAGGGGCTACGGATCCTCGGGGCGACGGCGGGCCAACCGGGTCTCTTGTTCGGGTGCGGCGTCGTGGCCTATGACTGCGACCCGGAGAACGTCCTCGCCCTGCGCGAGGCCCGCGAAGAATTCTGCGGATCTCAGCCGCGCGGTTGACGGAGGGCCGGGACGAGATCAGCGGCCCGGGAAAGCAAGAGTCCCTGCCGCCGGACGAGGCCTTCCACTTTATCCCGGTCGACCGCGGTCGTTGTGCCGATGCCGGTCGCGCAGATCGCGCCGCAGGCCGAAGCGTAAAGAAGGATGTCCAGCCAGTCGTCGGAGGAGAACCGGTCGGGGAGCTTGCCTTGGAGGATGGCCTTGTAGGTCTTGAGGATGAGCCCGGCCGAGAAAGCGTCGCCCGCCCCCGTCGGATCCTTGACCCGGATGGAGAACGCGGGGACCCGGATGAGCGCTCCGGGAACGCCGGCCAGGGCGCCCTCTCCACCCAAGGTCAGGAAGACGTCCTTCGCCCCCAGCCGGCGGATCATGCCCGCGGCCTTGGCCGGCTCGGTTTCGCCCACGAATGACGCGGCTTCATCGGCGTTGCAGTGGAAGAAATCGATCCAGGGCAGGGCCTTGCGGAGGAAGCCCCACGTCTTCCGGTAAGGGCTGACCACGTCGACGAAGGTCAGGGCGCCGAGCTTTTTCGCCCGCCGCAGGACTTCGGCCAGGCCAGAATCGAGCCGGCCAAGGAGCCCGACGCCGCCGGCATAATAGATGAGCGGGCGATGTTTTTCGAGAAGCGCGAGAACCGGCGCGACCGACATCTCGACGTTGGCCCCGGGGTCGGCGTGGTAGCGGCGGTCTTCGCCCTTCGTGATGAGGATGAGGTCGAGGGAGGTCGGGGCCCTGTCGGAAATAACGGGCTCGACCCGGAGCCCCTGCCGCCTCAGGCGGCGGACGAGAAAATCGCCGAACAGGTCGCGTCCCGCCGGGAAGACGACGCGCAGACGGGATTTCGGGAAGCCCAGCCGGACGAGATCTCCCGAGACGTTGCAAGCGTGGCCGCCGGGGGACGTTCGGATCGAGCAGAACGCGAGCTCGCCCGGCCGGGCCACGCGCTCGAGGCCGCTCCCGATCATGTCGACGACGGCGATTCCGCTGATGAGGACCACGCTTCTATTGTAATTATTTTCTCTTGCACTTCCAAGTTCATCTATCGCGCCGGGGAAATCACGCTGAATCTGCGCGGACAAAGAAGGGAAAGATTAAGAGGGAGACAAGAAGAAACCGGAGGACGTGTCCCCACATGGTCGCCACCCGGGCTGTGATGGTAGTTGGCCGCCGATACAAGGGCTGAGGGTGTCATCAGAGTGAGCATAAGCGGTGATTTAGGCGGTTAGAAGCCGGATGAGGGGAGTTTCAGGGGAACCCGCCAAAACGTGTCTGAGCGAGGCGTAGCGCACGCCGAGCAAGTTGTTTTGGCGCCGAATCCGGTGAACTAACCGGCGTAGAAAATCACCGCAGCGAACGAGGATGACACCGGAGGCCCCTCGGCGGCCAGTTCTTCAAGTGAACCTATTGACATATCCCGTCGTATAATGGTTGAGGAGGCGCGAAGATGACAAAATTTCTGCTCTGGCTCATCCTGCTCGTGATCTGCTGGCCGATCGCCCTCCTGGCGCTCCTCCTTTTTCCGATCGTCTGGCTCTTGCTCATCCCCTTCCGGCTTCTTGGCATCACGGTCAGCGCCGTGCTCGACCTGTTCAAGGCCATCATCATGCTCCCGGCAAGGCTGCTCCGCGGGCCGTCCCGGGCCTGAGCCCGGCCGGCCGGGGTTTGCTATTCGGCCCCGCCTCTTCATATAATTGTGCCCATGGAAGTCCAGGAACACTTCTATTCGGATGACCCTGCCCGCGGCCCGGCCGACGGCAAAACGACGCTTCGCGGCGTCGAATACTTTTTCCTCGGCAACGGCCTCATCCAGGCCGCGGTCCAGGTCACGCCGGCCGAGGGCGCGACCCCGGTCGGGCTCCTCGTCATGGACCCCGAGCGCCTGGGACCTAAGCGCTCCGCCCTGACCTTCGACGGCGGTTCCGGGATAAGGGCGACGGCTCTCTCTCTCGTCACGGCGGGTATCGTCCGCTCCGCCCGCGGAGGCTCCGTCCGGGCACGCTGGATCCCGAAAGTGCCCGACCCTCGCGTCGAGATATGCTGGAGGAGCGGCCCGTTTCGCGTCAAGGAACTGTTCTTCTGTCCGGACATGGGCTCGGCGCGACTCCTGCGCCGGGTCACGGTGATCCGAACCACGCCGGGCGGTCCCTCCGTCCGCCTCGTGACGGGCGTCGGAAGCAAAACCGTCGAGACCTCCCTCGCCTTCCGAGGCGGAAGCGCCAAGACGGCCGTTTTCGAATACCGGATCGCCAAGCGACAAGGACGGCCGTCCTGCGTCATTCGGCTTGGGGCCGATCCAGCCGCCGAGCCCGCCTCCAGCGCTTATTGGGAGAATACGGCCGTTGCCCGATTCTCCGATCCGCTCCTCGACCGTTTCTTCGCCGCCTCGAAGTTCCAACTCAGGGCCGCGGTCGCGACATCCGGCCGGCTCGACGGCGGCATCTGGCAGTACAACCTCGAATGGATCCGCGACCAGGCGCTCATCGCCCTGGCCCTGACCATGTCCGGGCAGTCCGGGCCGGCCCGGACGATCCTCGACCGCCTCCTCTCGGAGTTCGTCAGCGACGAGGGCGCGACCATGGATTCGAGCCGGTTCCGGGCCTGGGAGGAGAGCGAGTTCGACCAGAACGGCGTCCTCCTTTTCGCCTTGGAGTCCTACGCGAACTGGACCGGGGACAGGGAGCTTCTCCTCGAGCGCTGGGATAAGATCGAAAAAGCGGCCGCCTTCCCCCTCCGCCGGGCTTTCCTCCACGAGCCGTCGGGCCTTCTGGTCAACCGGCGCGAGTTTTGGGAGAGGCACGAAGCCCACGGCGTCCAGATGGGCATGGAGCTCGCCCACCAGCTCTTCGTGACCATGGGCCTTCGATCGGCCGGCCGGATGGCCCGCCTCATCGGCAGGACGGGCCGGGCCGATAGCTGGGACGCGGCCGCGGCCAGGCTCCGCGAGGCCATGCTGCGGGACGCGAAATACTCCCTCGTCGAAGCGGGGACGTTCATCAAGCGGCGCGGTGTCGCCGGCGATGTCCAGGAAGAGATCCGGCCTCTGGCCGATTCCTCCCTGCCGCGCCAAGCCCCCCTATTCGAGGCGGGCCGGCACCTGCTCAACCCGGATTCCTCCGCCGCGCTCCCCCTTGCCTGGGAGTTCGTCGACCCGGCCGGCCGCCTCGCCGGGCGGACGCTCGCGTCGATGGGAACGCTGTGGAACCAGCGTTGGAAGGGCGGCGGCTACGGCCGCTACCACGTCACGTCGGAGCCGGACTCTCCCGGCCCCTGGCCTTTCCCTTCGCTCTTCATCGCCCGGGCCGCGTTCGAGGCGGGGAATGACGCCGCGACGCGCCGTGTCCTCGACTGGCTCGGCCGGGTCCCCGGCGGGCGCGCGGCCTCCTGGTTCGAATTCTACGGGCCGCGGCCCGTGCCGCCCTATCCCCAGGTCGGTATCATCCCCTGGACTTGGGCCGAGCTCGTCTTCCTCTTCGTCCACCACATG
>CAZZCH010000101.1:0-10836 GCA_964652895.1 uncultured Eubacteriales bacterium | reverse complement strand
CGCGGCCGGCGCCGCCGTCCGGCTCAAGTGGCCGAACGACCTCGTCCATGACGGGAAAAAGCTCGGAGGCATCCTGTCCGAGGGCGTCTCCGGCGGACCGGCCGGGGATTTCGCCGTCGTCGGGGTGGGCATCAACGTCGATCACGGTCCGCGGGACTTCCCGGCCGACCTTCGCGCGTCATCGACCTCCCTCCGGATCATCGTCGGCCGGGCGGTGACGATCGGATCCGTTTTCGACGGCCTTTGCCGAGCCCTCGACTGCTGGTATAATGCCCTCGCCCGGGGAGACAAGGGGTCGGTCATCAGGACGTTCGAAACGAGGCTGGCCTTTCCCGCCGGACGGCCCATCCGGGTCACGACGGCCGCCGGGACGTTCACCGGCGTCTGCCGCGGCCTCGACGAGGACGGACGGCTCGTGGTCGAACGCGCCGGTGCGGCGGGCACGGTCGCCCTCGACGCCGTCCTCGGCCTCGACGGGGCGTGATAAGGAGGACCGAGATGCTCTTGGCTTTCGATGTCGGGAACACGATGATCGCCATCGGCCTATTCCGCGGCAAGAAGCTGGTCAAAAGCTGGACGATCAAGACGGACAGCGACACAACGTCCGACGAATACGGGGCCACCCTGCTCAACCTCATCCATGTGGCCGGGCTGCAGGCCAAGACGATATCGAGCGCTATCATCTCGAGCGTCGTCCCTCCCCTGACGCCCGTCATCGAGGACGTGTGCCGCGCGTATTTCGGGACGGCGGCCGCGGTCGTCGGTCCCGGCCTCAAAACCGGCATGCCCATCCTCTACGAGAACCCGCTCGAGGTCGGGGCGGACCGGATCACGGCCGCGGTCGCCGCGTTCGAGAAGTACGGCGGTCCGGCCATCGTCGTCGACTTCGGCACGGCGACGACCTTCGACGCCGTCTCGGCCAATGGCGAGTATTTAGGCGGGGCCATCGCGCCGGGTATCCGGATCGCCGCCGAGGCTCTTTATCTCAAAACGGCCCGCCTCCCGAGGATCGAGATCAAGAAGCCGAAACGGGCCATCGGCCGGACGACCGTGTCCAGCATGCAGTCGGGCCTCTACTTCGGTTACGTCGGCCTGGTCATGAACACGATCGAGGAGATGCGCAAGGAGCTCGGCAGGAGCGTCCGGGTCGTGGCCACGGGCGGTTTTGGCAGCCAGATCGCGGCCGAGCTCCCGGTGATCGAGGCTTACGAACCGGACCTCGTCCTCGAGGGCCTGAGGATCATCCACGAAAGGAACCGCGACGCCAAGCCCTAGGCCGCGCGCTTCACTCCGTCCGGACGACCATGGAAACCGAAGACAAGGGACAGAGCGGGTACTACCAAACGATCGCCCGCGAGTTCCTCGCCCGCCGCGGCGCGCCTTTCTTCCTATCGCCGAGAGACCAGTCCGCGATCGCCTCCTGGGAATCCCGGCGGGTCCCTCTCCAAGTCGTCCTCGAGGGCATCGGCCGGGCCTTTGAGGGCCTCAAAACGAGGGGCCGAGGAACGAAGGGAGTATCGCTCGCCTTCTGTGACAGGCAGGTCGACGCCGCCATGGCCCAGCACCTGGACCGGGCGGCCGGCCGGGGAAATGCCGCCGGGCCGCGGCCCGGGAAAAAGGATCGGGCCCGCCGGGAGGTCGAGAAAGGGCTCCTCGGTCTGGCCCCGGATGACCGGGAGATCGCCCGCCTGCTCGAGGCGGCCCTTGAGATCCTGGATGCGTCGAAACCGGACGAAGCCGCGCTCGAGCGGATAGACTCCGAGGTCGAAGAACTCCTCTGGGGCCGGGCGACGGAGCAGGAGAAGCGCGCGGCCGCGGCCGAGGTCCGCAAGGGGCTCCGAGGCCGGCGGCCCGAAGGGCTCGAAGCCCTGATCCGCCGTCAGGTCGTCAAGGAGTCGCGGGTCGGCCGCAAGATCCCCCATGTTTCCCTCTATTATTACTGAGAGAAAATCCCCATGACCGCCCTCAGAGTCCTCGCCCTTCTCAAAAAACACAAGGAAGGCCTGCCCTTCGACGAGGTCCTGACAGAGCTCGGGGTCAAGCGCCGGGACAGGGCCAAGGTGCTCGAGGAGATCCGGAGGCTCAAGGCCAAGGGGCACGTCCGTTTCCTCCGCGGCCGCGTCCTCCTCGCCGAGAAGACGGACCTCGTCCGCGGGCGATTCGTCACCGCCCGTCCCGGCTTCGGGTTCGTCACGCCGGAAGGCGGCGGAAAAGACATCTTCATCCCCGCCCGTCACGCGCAAGGAGCCCTTCCCGGCGACGAGGTGACGGTCGTCGTCAACGAGCGGGGCAAGTTCGGCAAGCCCGAAGGGAAAGTCGAGCGTATCGTCAAGAAAGGACGGACGGAGCTCCTCGGGGTCTACCGCGAGCGGGGCGGCGTTCCCTACCTTCAGCCGTTCGACTCGCCGTCGCAGGACGACCTCCCCCTCAGGTCCCGCGGCAAACTCGGGCCCGCCCCGGGGATGATCGTCGAAGCCGACCGGGGCACCCTGGCCGTTACACGTGTTTTCGGGATGCCCGAGGACCCGGGTGTCGACGCCCATGTGGTCATCCGGAGGTACGGGCTCCGGCCGCAGTTCCCGGAGGATGTCCTGAGCGAGGCCGCCGCGATACCTGACGTTCTGCCCGCCGGCGCGATCGAGGGGCGGCGGGACTTCCGCGACTGGCCGTCCGTGACCATCGACGGGGAGAAGGCCCAGGATTTCGATGACGCCGTCAGCATCCGCCGGCTCCCCGCCGGGGGCTGGCTCCTCGGCGTCCATATCGCCGACGTCTCCCACTACGTCCGGCCCGCGAGCCCCCTCGACCGCGAAGCCTTCGAGCGGGGCACGAGCGTCTATTTCCCCGACTTGACCCTTCCGATGCTCCCGGAAAAACTCTCCAACGACCTTTGCAGCCTGCGGCCGAGAGAACCGCGGCTGACCGTTTCGGCCCTGATGGACATCGGTGACGACGGCCGGGTCCGCCGGACCGAGTTCGCGCCTTCCATCATCCGCACGGCCCATCGGATGACTTACACTTCGGTGTTCAAGATCTTCAAGGGGGACGCCGCGGAAGCGAAAGCCCACGCCGACGTCGTCCCCGACCTCATGCTGATGCGGGAGCTGGCCCGGATCCTTCGGGAACGGCGTCTGGCCGACGGGAGCCTCGACTTCGATCTCGTCGAGCCCGAGCTCGTCTACGAGGAGGGAAAGCTCCTGGCCGTCGTGGCCGCGGAAAGGAACGAGGCCCACCGCCTGATCGAGGAGTTCATGGTCACGGCCAATGTCGCCGTGGCCACGGCCTTTTCGGAGAGGAAAATCCCGGCCATCTACCGAGTCCACCCTCCGCCGGACGTCGGCGACCTCGAAAAATTGCGCGACCTCATCCTCAATTTCGGCTTGGCCCTGCCGGAGCCGGCCAAGGTCCGGTCAAAGGACCTCCAGCGCGTCCTCGAAAAGGCCGCGGGCCTCCCCGGGGAGAAATTCGTCGGTCGCCAGGTCCTGCGGGCCATGAAGCTGGCCGTTTATTCGACCGGGAACGTCGGCCACTTCGGCCTGGCCCAAGTCCACTATACGCATTTCACCTCGCCCATCCGCCGCTATCCCGACCTCGTCGTCCATCGCCTCCTCAAGGGCCTCCTCGCCCGGGAGGAGCCGGGCCGGCTGGCCCTCGAACCGATCGCCGCAAAGTCCTCCGAGCGCGAGCGGAACTCCGCAGAGGCCGAGCAGGCCCTCCTCGAATGGCGGATCTTCCGCATTCTCAAGGACCGTTTGGGCAACGAGTTCAACGGGATGGTCGTCGACGTCATCAAGGCCGGCCTCCTTGTCGAGATCGACGAGTATTTCGTCTCCGGCCTCCTGCCGTTCGACTCCCTGAGGGGGGACTACGAACCGAAGCCGGCGGCCCGACGGCTCCGCCCGCATCGGCGCCGAAAAACGTTTGACTTGGGCGACGAAGTTCGTGTAATCCTTGTCTCCTGCGACCCGGCCTTGCGCCGTATGAGCTTCGTCCCGGCGGCGGACCCGGAGGAGGACCGTCCATGAAAGCGCCTACATTCGACGCCGTCCTCGATTTCCCCCTGGGGAAACTCGGCCAAGACGCGCCGGCCGAGGTCGTCTTCCTCGACCGCGTCGTCGCCGCCCGGTTCACCGAGTATCCGGTCCCCGGCCGGAAAGGCGTCCCGTTCGTCCGGGCTTTGGCCGTCGGTCCGGTCGATGTCAAATGGGGGGACCCGTTCGAAGTCCGGACGGCCACCGGCGGTATCCTCGGCCGAGGCACCTGCCTTTATCCTGGCGCGCCGCCACCCGACGAGCTCAAGCTTTCGAAACGCAAGGCCCTCCTGGCTCGCCTTTCCCTCGGGGAAAAGGACATGATCCTGGCCCTCGCCGAGGAGGGCGGCCTGAGGGGGTTGAAGGGGGAGGACATCGCCGTTTTCTGCCGCCTGCCTAGGTCCCGCGTCGAGGCCCTGGCGCACCTCCTCGAAGAGGAGGGAAAGGCCCGCATCCTCGCGTTTTCGCCCCTGTTCCTCGTCTCCCAGGGCACCCTGGATTTCCTCCGCGGCCGGATCGTTTCCTTCCTTACCCAGTACCACAAGAAAAACCCCTCTCAGAGAGGGGCTCCCCTCGAGAAGCTCGAGAAGCGCTTCGACGCCCCCCGGACGGTCCTCGTCCTGGCCCTCCGGCTGCTGGCCAAGGAGGGGCGGATCATCGAGGAGGCGGGGATCGTCCGTCTGCCCGATTTCCGGATACCCCTGACGGCCGCGGACGAAGAGACTTTGGCCGCGCTCGAACGGATGGTCCTCAGCGGCGAGCTCGGAAGCGTGACCATGGATGACATCCAGGCCCAATTCAAGCTCACCCAGGGGAAGCTTCAGACGCTTATCGCCGTCCTCGCCGAGCGGAAGAAGATCGTCGAGGGCCTGGACGGGTTCATCCTCCATTCCAGCTGGCTCGACGAGATCGTCCGTAAGATCCGGGGGTCCGGGAAGCGAGAGTTGACCATCGCCGATTTCAAGGTGATGACCGGCCTCTCCCGCAAATACAGCATCCCGCTCCTCGAACTGCTCGATAGTATGGGAGTGACCCGTAGGAAGGGCTCTGTCCGGGATATTCTTTAATACACGTCGGCCGTGTCTGTTTTGTCCCAGGTGGGATGCAGTCCTAAGCCTCATCTAATGAGGAGAAGAGCAGCGAAGCAGTCCTCATCCTCATGTTTTCATGAGGGTGAGGGCAGCATCCCGCTCCTCGAACTGCTGGACAGCATGGGGATAACGAGACGAAAAGGTTCAGTCCGGGATATTCTTTAATACACGTCGGTCGTGTCTGCTTTGTCCCAGGTGGGATGCAGTCCTAACCCGCGTCTCTTGACGAGGGTGAGGATAGTATGGGAGTGACGCGCCGCAAGGGCTCAGTGCGGGATATGAACCTGATTACTTCGTCTCGTCCTCGGGCTTCGGGTCTTCTTTTTTCTTGAGGGCGGTCTTGAGCAAGTCGCCGAAGATGCCGAACTTGGGCTGCTCTTTCGGGGCCGGCTTGAACTCCTCTTTCTTTTCCTTGGCCCGTTGTTCGAGGTCCTCTTCCGCTTTTTCTTTGACCGCGGCCAGGGCTTCCTGGACCGATTCTTCCTCGACGATCTTCTCTTCGATGACCCGGCGTTCGCTTTTCTTCGGGCCCTGGCCCTTCTCGCCCTCGGATATAAGCTTCTTTTTCTTGAAGACCTTTGCTTTCTTCTGGGGGGCGCCGGGCTCGGGGGGCAGAACGGGCGCCTTGGGGCGTTCCTGCGGGACTTCTTCCATGCCGGCCTCGGCTCCCCGCAGCTCCTCGGCCACGGCTTCGAGAGCCGCTTCCTCGGGCGTGACGGCTTCAGTCTCGGCCTCGGCGTATATTTCAGGGAAAGCGGTCTCGAGCGGGGTCTCCTCTTTCGGGACGTAGGGTTCGTGATACGTGAAGACGCCCTTTTTCTTATCGGACTTGGAGAATTCCGGAGAGTTCAGGAGAGTGTATTCCACGTCCTCCTGGTTCGTTTGGCGGATGACGTCGACGAGGTGGTAGGCCCGCAGGAAATGGAGGGAATGCGAGGACGTGGCCAGGGCGGGGTCCTGGAAGATGGGGACGACGAGTTCCTTGAGATCGAGGCCCTCGCGTGTCGCGGCGAGCGGCAGGATCCGGGCCAGCGTCGCGCGCTCGATGTAGATGATCTTGTTGGGCTCGGCGTAGGTATAGACCTCCTCGCCCGTGTCGAGGAACTCGTCCTTTTCGGCGTCGTAGGCCAGGCGGGCGACGGACATTTTCTTCTTCGATTTCTTGATCCAGAACTTGAAAGTGCCGGGGCCCGTTTTTTCGAGGGTCAGGCTCGTCCCCTGGGGGACGTTGTACTGGGCGTAGAAATCCTGGAGCCCGAGGAAGAAGTTCTGGTTCGGATAGTAATAGAGCGTGTAGGATTTTCCTTCCTCGGGATCCGTGAACGCGTACTCCCGGGCGTGGGAGAGCTCCTTGTTCAAGCTGCGGGGGACCTTGATGCCGCCCGAGAGGATCTCGCGCCAAGTGAGATAGATCTTGATCGGGAAGGCCTGGACTATGCTCATCTCGGGCTTCTCGATCTCCTCGAGCTCCGGGACCTTGGCCATCGGGGCGGCCAGGGGGAGGTTCTCGGGCAGGGCGTTGAGGATCGACTTGAGGTGCCACTTGCCCCAGCCGGATTGGGCCAGGAGGATGAAGTCCTTCTTGAATTTCTTCTCGAGGAGGGCGGAGAGGCTGAGACAGGTGAGGTCGAAGATGTCGCTCGATGCTTCCAGGCCGAAATATTTATTGACGAGGTCTTCCGTCGCGGCCGAGCGCTGCGTCTCGACGAACTCGTTCTCGATCTCATGGACCTTCTCGGGAAGAATGTCCACGCGTTTCGCCGAAAGCTGCCAGAAGTCGTTCCAGCTGAAGACGTTGGGGTCCTTGGCCAAGGCGGCGCGGAGGTTCTTCTCGAGCGTCTTGAGGTCGCGCTCGGTCATCGGGAGTTCCGTCAGCCGCGGGTCGTCCCCTTTGGCCATGATCTCCGCGGTCTGGTCCCGGCCCTCGGCGCTCGCGGGAAGGAGGACCTGGGTCCGGGTTTTTTTCATGTAGTCGACGTACTTTCGGAAGACGCCGCCCCCGGGGTAGTCGACCTCGAGCATCTCGCAGTTGAAGTGCTTGGAATAAGTCTTGGTGACGACCTTGAGGATGACCCGGCCCTCGAAGTGCTCCACGGACTTGCTGCCGACGGTCAGGGGCTCGTTGTATTCCTTCTCGATGAAGTCTCCGATCTCGTAGTGGGCGTAGGAATCGTACTTCTTGACGTCCTGCGTCCGTTCCGTGGCCGTCTTATCGAAGGCCAGCTTTTCGGCGAGCGCGTGCGTCGACCGGGGCTGGGATGTCCGTTCGAGATCTCGCTCGACGAGGGCGATGTCCTCGGTGGACACAGTGGTGAGGGTGATCATTTCGCTGTTCATGTTCAGTCTTTTTTCCCCATCAGCGCGAGGAGGACGGCCTTTTGGGCGTGGAGCCGATTCTCGGCCTGGTCGTAGACGACGGAGGTCGGCGCGTCGATGACCTCGTCGGTGACTTCGTCGCCGCGGTGGGCCGGCAGGCAGTGCATGAAGAGGGCGCCGTCCTTGGCGCGGGACATGAGGCGGGCGTTGACCTGGTACGGGGCGAAGATGCGGGCCCGTTTCTCCTTTTCCGCCTCCTGGCCCATGGACGCCCAGACGTCGGTGTAGACGGCGTCGGCCCCGCTCACGGCCTCTTCGGCCGAGTTCGTCAAGGTCAGTGCGAAGCCGGTGTCCTTGCCGTCCTCCCGGGCCGCCTGGACCATCTCCGGCTTCGGCTCGTAACCGGCGGGCGTCCCTACGGCCATCTTGGTCCCGCCCCGGGCGGCGGCCAGCATCAGGCTGTGGCAGACATTGTTGCCGTCGCCGACATAGGCCAGCTTGAGGTTGGATAGGGCTCCCTTGTGCTCGCGCAGGGTCAGGAAATCGGCCATCGCCTGGCAGGGGTGGGAGAGATCGGTCAAGGCGTTGATGACCGGGATCTTCGTGCTGGCCGCGAGGTCGACGGCGATCTGGTGTCCGAAGGTCCGGATCATGATCCCGTCGACCCAGCGCTCGAGGTTCTTGCCGATGTCGTAGGCGCCCTCGCGGCTGCCCATTTGGATATCCGACGGGGCGAGGTAGATGGCCTCTCCGCCGAGCTGGAGCATGCCCGCTTCGAAGGTCATGCGCGTCCTCAAGGAGGGTTTCTGGAAGATCATGGCCAGGATCCGGTGTTCGAGCGCCCGGCGGACCTTGCGCGGGTGCTTCTTCACCTCCGCCGCGCGGTCGAGCAGCTGGCTGAATTCGTAGATGCTCAGGTCTCGTATCGACAGGAAATCCTTAGTCATTGCGGCTCCTCCTACTGCGAAGCGATGATCCGGGTCCCCGAGCGGTTGAGCATGGACGCCTTGAGATGGGAGTCCTTGGTGATGAGGACCTCCCGGCCGCCGGCCTCGATGTATTCGATGGCGGCCCGGATCTTGGGCCCCATCGATCCCGGGGGGAACTGGCCGTCCGCCAGGTGTTTCTTGGCCTCGTCCACGGTCAGGACCGGGACCTCCGCCTGGTCGGGCTTGCCGAAATTGATAAAGACACGCTCGACGGCGGTCAGGATGATGAACAGGTCGACCTTGACCTCGCGGGCGAGCAGGCTCGCGGCGTAGTCCTTGTCGATGACGGCCTCGACGCCCTCGAAGAGGCCGTTGCCGTTGATGATGACCGGGATCCCGCCCCCCCCGGCCGCGATGACGATCCGGCCGGCTTCGACGAGCTCGCGGATGATCCCGTTGGGGACGACGTCGATGGGTTTGGGCGAGGCGACGACCTTGCGGTAGCCGCGGCCGGAATCCTCGACCATCGTCCACTTCTTCTCCCGGGTGAGCATTTGGGCCCGGTATTTCGAGTAGAAAGGTCCGACGGGTTTGGTCGGCTTCCCGAAGGCCGGGTCGTCCTTGTCGACGACGACCTGGGTGACGAGGGAGGCGACTTCCTTGTCGATCGAGTGCCGGCGGAGTTCGTTGATGATCGCCCTTTCCAGCATGAAGCCCATGCTGCCCTCAGTCATGGCGTCGCAGACGTCGAGCGAATAGGGCGGGATCCTGTTGGCCGCCTCTTCCATCTGGATGAGCAGGTTGCCGACCTGGGGCCCGTTGCCGTGGACGATGATGAGCTCGTAGCCCTTGCGGACGATGTGGACCATGAGCTCGGCCGCCTTCTGGGCGTTCCGCATCTGCTCGGCCTGCAGACCTCTCTGGTCATCGGGGAGCATGGCGTTGCCGCCGAAGGCGACGAGGGCGATCTTCGGTCTCATCGATCCTCAGAACTTCTTGAGCACGTCCTTGAGCGTGGGCGTGCCGATCTCCTCGAGCTCGTATCCGACGCGGAGAATGGGCTTTCCGACCTTGATGACGCGGGTGATGTCGATCGGCGTCGCGCTGATGACGAGGTCGCAGTCGATGGCCTCGATCGTCTTGGCCAGTTCGCGGGTCTGCTTCTCGCCGTAGCCCATGGCCGGCAGCACGTTGTCGAGGTGGTTGTACTTCTCGAAGGTCTTCTTGATCGAGCCGACGGCGAAGGGGCGGGGGTCGATGATCACGGCCGCGCCGTACTTCTTGGCGGCGACGATGCCGGCGCCGTACTTCATCCCGCCGTGGGTCAAGGTCGGGCCGTCCTCGATGACGAGGACGCGCTTGCCGGTGATCCGGCCGCCGTTCTTGACGATCGTGGGCGAGTTGGCCCGGATGATCGTCGCTTTGGGGTTAAGCGTCTTGGCATTGGCCAGGACGAGGTCGATGCCCTCCTGCGTGGCCGTGTCCATCTTGTTGATGACGATGACCTGGGCCCGGCGGAAATTGGTCTCGCCCGGATAGAAGGAGAGCTCGTGCCCGGCCCGGTGGGGATCGGCGACGACGATCTCGAGGTCGGACTTGTAGAAGGGAAAGTCATTGTTGCCGCCGTCCCAGAGGATGACGTCGGCCTCTTTCTCGGCCTGTCGGAGGATGGCCCCGTAGTCGACGCCGGCATAGACGATGATGCCCTTGTCGATATGGGGCTCGTACTCCTCGCGCTCTTCGATCGTGCACTCGTGCTTGACGAGGTCGGAGTAGTCGGCGAAGCGCTGGACCTTCTGCTTGACCAGGTCGCCGTAGGGCATAGGATGGCGGATGGCGGCGACCTTGCGGCCCTTCTTCTGGAGGATCTCGGCCACCCTGCGGCTGGTCTGGCTCTTGCCCGAACCGGTCCGGACCGCGCACACGGAGACGACAGGCTTGCGGCTCTTGATCATCGTATCGTTCGGGCCGAGGAGGACGAAGTTGGCCCCGGCGGCTTGGACCTGGGAGGCCTTGTGCATGACGTACTCGTGGGGGAGGTCGCTGTAAGCAAGGTGGACGTCGTCGACCTTGTGGGCGGCGATGAGGTCGTCGAGCTCCGCCTCGGCGTGGATCGGGATGCCCTTGGGATAGAGCTTACCGGCCAGCTCCGCGGGGTACTTGCGCCCCTCGATATCGGGGATCTGCGTCGCCGTGAAGGCGACCACCCGATAGTCTTTGTTGTCCCGGAAATAGGTGTTGAAGTTGTGGAAGTCGCGCCCGGCGGCGCCCATGATGATGACCTTTTTCAAAATATATTCTCCTTTCTTTTTATAAAAACTTCTCCATACTCAATAAACCAATCTTCAATTGTCCGAAAAGAAGGATAAGTATAGCCCACCAAGGGATTTAAATCAATATGGAGGGCGTCGGGGATCATCTTCGTTCGCTGCGGTGATTTTTCACGCCGGTCAGCGCGCCGGACTCGGC
>CAZZCH010000100.1:0-11214 GCA_964652895.1 uncultured Eubacteriales bacterium | reverse complement strand
ACCTGTTCCGGATAATGGAACAAATCACGGCGGGTTGTCAAGGATTATTTTCGGATTCCGGAATATATCCTCATCCCGGAGCTCCTCTACGGCTGTTGACGCGACTTCTTAAACTCCGTATATTGAAGGGCGTATCTCCCCCTAAATCCGGAAACCGGAGGGAACGATGTCTCAAACCCCGCAAAAAACCAATTGGGGCCCCATCTTGGTCCTCGGCGGCCTCTGGGGACTTTCCGAGGCGGCGCTCGGTATGTACTTGCGCCAATGCGCTTCGACCGTCTCCGGCTCGCTGATGACGGGCGCGGCCCTCTTCTTCCTGGCCGCGGCCTGGGCGGTCTCGCCGCGCGTCAAGACGGCGGCCTTGATGGTCGTCATCGCCGCGGGCTTCAAGCTATTCGACGCCCTGCTCCTCGGCCTGCCCATCCTTCACGGGGCGATCGGCAACCCCATCTTCGCCATGGTCATGGAGGGAGCCGCCTTCGCCCTGATCGTCAGCATCATCAACAGGTCCCTCTCCGGAAAGGCCTTCGGACAGGGAGTCATGGGCGGCCTCGCGGCCCTCGTCGCCGTCAACCTCTTCCCGCTGGTCAAACTCGCGACGGGAGTCGCTCCGTGCGTGACGGGCACATCATATCCCCTCTCCTTATATTACGCTCCCATCGCCGTGGCCGCGGCCGTCCTCGCCGTTCCCCTGGGCTTCCGGGCCGGCGCCGTACTGGCCTCTCTCGAAGGCCGGCCGGCACGCTTGCGTTGGGCGTCGCCCGCCGCCCTGGCCCTCTCGCTCGGCGTTCTGGCCCTACTGAGACTTCTCTAGGCCCGACTCCCCGAAGGAGACGACGATGGACAACGGACACAAGAAGAAAGCCGGCGGCGTCAGCCGCCGCGATTTCATCAAGGGCTTGGGGACGGGCGCCCTGGGCACGGCCGTCCTACCGCCCCTCCTGGGGCAGACGATCGCGACCAAGAAAGGCCGGGTCCCCGTCTACGACAGGAAGACGATCGCTCTGACTGTCAACGGAAGGAAAGTGAGCCTCGCCGTCGAGGCCAACGAAACGCTCCTCGACGTTCTCCGCGATAAGCTCGACCTCACCGGCGCCAAAAAAGTCTGCGACCGAGGCGAATGCGGCGGCTGCACCGTTCTCCTCGACGGCCTTCCGGTTTACGCCTGTATGGTTCTCGCCATCCGCGCCGACGGCAAGGCCGTAAAGACGGTCGAAGGCCTGGCCGAAGGCGACAAGCTCCATCCCGTCCAGGAGGCCTTTATCGAAAAGGACGGCTACCAATGCGGCTTCTGCACGCCGGGCTTTCTCATGACGACCTCGGCGTTCCTGGCCAAGAACCCGGCGCCGTCGCTCGACGAGATCAAGCAGGCACTCTCCGGCAACCTCTGCCGCTGCGGCAACTACGCCAAGATCTACGACGCCGTCGACGCCGCGGCCAAGAAGATGAAGGGGGCCTGACATGAGAGGCAAAGAGTACATGTCCATCGCCCGGGGTGAGGGAACCGGCGCCGAGCGTCAGGCGAAGGCCGCGGCCGCCAAGCCGGCGGCCAAACCCGCCGAGCCCCAGCCCGAGCCAAAGGCGCCCGAATACAAGCATATCGGCAAGCCGACGCGCCGGGTCGACGGCCGCGAGGTCGTCACCGGCCGGGCCAAATTCACTCAGGACGTCAAGCTCCGGGGCATGCTCATCGGCAAGATCTTGCGCTCGCCCCATGCCGCGGCCGAAGTCGTCTCGATCGACCTCGCCCCGGCCCTGGCCCTGCGCGGGGTCATGGCCGCTTTAAAACTGGCCGAGGGCAAGGTCCGCTACGCCGGCCAGCAGGTCGCGGCCGTGGCCGCGGTCGACGAGAGAACGGCCGAAAAGGCGCTCGCCCTCGTCAATGTCGATTACAAGACCCTCCCCTACGTCGTCGATTGGGAGCGGGCCCGCGACGCGGCCGCCCCGCAGGTCCGGGACGGCAAGCCCAACGTCGAGAAGCTCAACGAGTACAGCCGGGGCGACACCGAAAAGGGCTTCGCGGAAGCCGACGTCATCGTCGAGGGGACCTACCGGACCGGCTTCGAGGTCCACCACCCGACCGAAACGCACGGCAGCGTCGCCGCTTGGGAGGGAGACCATCTCGTCCTCTACGATTCGACCCAGAATATCCACGGCGTTCGCGACGGTCTGGCCCGGACCCTCAAGATCCCGGCGCCCAGCGTCACCGTCATCAAGGACTATATGGGTGGCGGCTTCGGCAGCAAGCTCGGCCTCGGCGATTATTCGATCGTGGCGGCGAACCTGGCCCGCCAGGCGGGCCGGCCCGTCAAGGTCCTCCTATCGCGGCGGGACAACGCCGTGTGCGTCGGCTACCGGCCGTCATCGTTTCAGACATATAAGGTCGGGGCGAAAAGGGACGGGACTCTGACCGCGTTCTCGCTCCTGAACTACGCGTCCGGCGGCACGGCTCCCGGCGACGACGTCGCGGAGCCCGTCGTCGACGTCTACAAGTGCCCCAACTGCAAGGTCGAGGAGCACACCGTCTTCACGAACGTCGGCGCCCCACGCGCGATGCGGGCCCCCGGCAACACTCCGGGCGCCTTCGGGCTCGAGGGCGTGATGGACGAGCTGGCCGCGGCCCTGGACATGGATCCGCTCGAGCTTCGCCGGAAGAACTACTCGACGAAGAACCGGGGCGACACGGGCCTGCCCTACTCGACGAAGGGCCTCGACAAATGCTACGAATCGGGGGCGACGGCCATCGGCTGGGAGCGGCGGAACCGCAGGCCCGGCGAAGGGAGCGGAACGGGGTCGGTGCGGCGCGGCCTCGGCGTGGCCACGAGCATCTGGTGGGGCGCCGGCGTCCCGGGGACGCTGGCCGACGTCGTCCTCTACCCGGACATGTCGGTCGAGGTCGTCTGCGGCACGCAGGACATCGGCTGCGGCACGCGGACCCACATGGCTGTCGTCGCCGCCGAAACGCTCGGGCTCGAGCCGAAAGAGATCACGATCAAGCTCGGCAACACCGAGTTTCCCTGGGCGCCGCTCTCGGGCGGCAGCCTGACGACGCCGTCCGTGGCCCCGGCCGTGCGCGACGCCGCGCTCAAGGCGGTCGAGCGGCTCAAGGCGGTCGCGGCGGCGAGGCTCAAGGTCGAGGCCGGAGATGTTGTCGTGGGCGACCGGAAATTCTCTTCGAAGACCGATCCCGCCAAGTCCGCCTCCTTCGCCGAGGTCTACCGCGACCTCCGCCGGGAGACGGTCTTCCACGGCGAGCGGGGCGGCATGCCCGGCGATCGATACGCCTTCAACACCTTCGGCGCCCACTTCGCCGAGGTCGAGGTCAACGTGGAAACGGGCCGCGTCCGCGTCCTCAAATATGCTGCGGCCCAGGACAGCGGCCAGATCATCAACAAGCTCACGGCCGAGAGCCAGGTCGGCGGCGGCGTCACCCAGGGCCTGAGCGCCGGCCTCTTCGAAGAGCGGGTCCTGGACGACACGACCGGGAACGTCGTCAACCCGAACCTGCGCGATTACAAGATCGCGACCTCGCTCGACATCCCCGAGATCACGCCCATTTTCGTCGACGTCTTCGATCCGCGGATCAACAACCTGGGGACGAAGGGCTTGGGAGAGCCGGCGCGCGTGCCGAGCTCGGCGGCCATCGCCAACGCCGTCTTCAACGCGATCGGCGTTCACGTCCGCGAGATCCCGATGACGCCGCCGCGCGTCCTCGAGGCCCTCAAGAGAAAGGAGTCCGCGTCATGAGAGAATTCAGGATCGCCGAACCGCGGACCGCGGACGAGCTGGCCGCGCTCTTGAACGAAACGCGGGAGCCGGTCGCGCTGATGGCCGGCGGCACGGACCTCATCGACGAGCTCAAGAGCGGGGTCGAGAAGGCGGGGCTGATCGTCGACCTGCGGAAGGTAGAGGGGCTCTCGGGCATCGCCCGGGAGAAGGACGGGCTCAGGATCGGCGCCATGGTCCGGGTCGTCGAGCTGGCCGAGGACGCGGCCGTCGCCCGGGACTTCCCGAGCCTCCGGCACGCGGCTTTATCGCTGGCGACGCCGCAGCTGCGCAATTTGGGCACCGTCGGCGGCAACCTCTGCCAGCGGCCGCGCTGCTGGTACTATCGCGACCCCCAGGTCGTCTGCCGAAAGAAGGGCGGCTTCAACTGCTACGCCTTCCAGGGCCGGAACAAGTACCATGCGCTATTCGGCGGCGGCAGCTGCTTCATCGTCTACCCGTCCGACCTGGCCCCGGCCCTGATCTCGCTCGGCGCCAGGGTGACCGTCGGGACGGGCAAGGGCGATAAGGTCGTCCCGCTCGAGCAGTTCTATGCGCTGCCGGATGTCAACGTCTCGCGCGAGAACGTCCTGGAGAAAGGACAGTTCCTTAAGAGCGTCTGGGTCCCGGCGCCCAAACCGGGGCAGAAGGCGGCCTATGTCAAACTCAAAGAACGCGGCACGTGGGACTTCGCCCTCGTCTCGGCGGCCGTCGCGGGCGTCGTCCAAGGCGGCGTCTTCACCGATATAGCGGTCGTCATGGGAGGCGTCGCGCCCGTTCCCTGGCGGCTGAAAAAAGCCGAGGACGTGCTGCGCGGCAAGCCGGCGACGGAAGCGCTCGTCCGTCAGGCCGCCGACGCGGCGCTCGCGGACGCAGCCCCGATGAAAGAGAACGGCTACAAGACCGACCTCGTCTACGCCGCGCTCAAGGAGGCGGTCCTGGCCGTCGCGGCATGAACTACAGCTTCCCCAAGCTCATCGAGATTCTGGCCGGAGGGAAAGGCCTCGCGCTGGCGACGATCGTCGAGACCGACGGCTCGACGCCTCAGGTTCCCGGGGCTTCGGCCATTTTTTCGAAGGCGGGGCTTACGGCCGGGACGGTGGGAGGAGGGCTCCTCGAAGCGCGCGTCGAAGCGACCGCCGTCAAGGCTTTGCTGGACGGCAAAGCGCGGCTGGCAAATATCCATCTCGACGCCGATCCCTCGGACATGGAAGGGGCGATCTGCGGCGGCTCGGCCCGGGTCCTCATCGATCCGGGCGTCGGCGGGGCCAAGGACGTATTCGAGCGCGCGCTCGACGGCTTCCGGAAACGCCGGCCCGGCGTCCTGGCCGCCCTCGTCACGCCGGGCCGGGGGGATCTCGTTTCGATCGAACGCCGGTTTATCGGAGTTGGGCGCGCTTCTGTCCCGGGCTCCGGGCCGCCGTCCCTGGATGCCGATGCCTTCGACGGCGCCGGCCCGGATATCCTCGCCGCCGCCCTCGAGGACGGCCGTCCCCGTCTTGTGAAAAGCGAAGGCCGGTTGATATTTCTCGAGCCCGTCCGGCCTCTCCCCCGCCTCATCATCGCCGGGGCGGGCCATGTCGGCCGGGCCGTCGCCCGGCTGGGCTCGCTCCTCGATTTCATGGTCACGGTCATCGACGACCGGCCCGAATTCGCGAACGCGAAAAACGTCCCCGAAGCGGACGAGGTCATCGTCGGCGAGATCGGCGAGGCGTTGCTGCGGATCGAGGATTCTCAAGATAACTATTTCATCATCGTCACCAGGGGCCATCAAAAGGACGCCGAGGCCCTGCGGGCCGCGATCGGGCGGCCGGCGGCCTATCTCGGCATGATCGGGAGCCGGCGGAAGATTGAGATCATGCACTGCGAGTTCCTGGAGAACGGTTGGGCCACGGCCGAAGAGTGGGGCGAGGTCCACGCCCCGATCGGGCTCGAGATCGGGTCGAAGACGGTCGAGGAGATCGCGGTCAGCATCGCCGCCGAGCTCGTCCTCGTCCGCTCCAAGCGGAAGGAGAGCGGCCGGCCGTGATCTGGGCCGTCATCCTGGCCGCGGGCGAGTCCCGGCGCATGGGAAGGCAGAAACTCCTCCTTCCCTTCGGACAGACGACGGTCGCTGGAGCCGTCGTCGGGACGGCGCTCGCTTCGCGCGTCGACCGCGTCCTCGCCGTCCTCGGCGCGGACAGGGACGCCGTGCGCCAAGAGCTCGAGCCCCTCGGCATCGCCCTGGCCGTCAACGAGGACTTCGCGAAGGGCATGCTCTCGTCGGTCCAGGCAGGCTTCAGGGCCCTGCCGGCGGACGCCGAAGCCGCGGTCGTCATGCTGGGCGACCAGCCGTTCCTCCCGGCGCGCGTCGTCGATGCGGTCGTCGAGGCTTATAGGCGATGCGGCCGGAGTATCGTCGTCCCGGCCTTCCAGGGCCGCCGCGGCCACCCCGTCCTCATCGACCTGAAGTACCGGGACGAGGTCCTCGCCCTGGACCCGGCCGACGGCCTGCGCCGGCTCATGCGGGCCCACCCCGAAGACATTTTCGAGGCCGAGGTCGAAGACGCGAGCATCCTCCGGGACTTGGACGTCCCCGAGGACTACGCGGGCGAGCTCGCCCGCCGCCAATAAGAAGGGGCTGGTCCGTTTGTCCGGCCCTCCCCTTTTGTGTTATAAATCGCCCCGAGAGGTACGATCAACGAACATGTCCCACAAAAGAGTTATGGTCCTTTTAAGCGTTACGGCCTTGGCCTTCATCCTCGTCCTGGCCGTCGCTGTTCGAGCCCAGGAAACAAAGACCCTCGTCCAACAGGGCGACGACCTTTACGTCGAGCGAGGCGACCTGGCCAAGGCCAAGGAAGCCCTGGCCAAGTACCAGGAGGCCCTGTCCGCCGGCGAGGACGCTTATGGCGTGAACTGGCGCCTGGCCCGGGTGGAATACTGGATCGGTGACCATACGGCCGACAAGAACGCAAAGAAACAGATCTTTCAGCAGGGGATCGACTACGCCAAGAAGGCCGTCGAGCTCGGCCCCGATAAGGTCGAGGGGCATTTCTGGCTCGGCGTCAATTACGGCGTCTACGGCGAAGCCAAGGGCGTCCTCAAAAGCCTGTTCCTGGTCAAGCCCATCAAAGAGGAGATGCGTCGGGTCCTCGAGATCGACCCCGCCTACGACAAGGGCGGCGCCGACCGCATCCTGGGCCGCGTCTTTCACGAAGTGCCCGGCATCGCCGGCGGCAGCGAGAAGAAATCCCTCGGGCACCTCCTCAAGGCGGTCGAATATGGTCCGCGCGTCGGCCTCAACCTCCTCTACCTGGCCGACACGTACATCTCCCTCGGCCAGATCGACAAGGCCCGTCAAACCCTCGAGTACATCTTGACCATGGAGCCCGAGCCGGAGCTCATCCCCGAGACGGCGGAGGAGCGCGTCCAGGCCCGCGAGAAGCTCGAAGGGAAACCCTTCAAGAAAAAATGACCGGGCCATCGATCCGGGTCCTCTTCGAGAACGCCGACTACCTGGCCGTGGACAAGCCTGAGGGCGTCGTCTCGATCGCCGAGGCGGGAAAGGGCGGACTGCCCGAGCTCCTCAAGGACATCTTCCCCGGCAGGCTATTCCCCGTCCACCGTCTCGACCGCGAGGCGAGCGGCATCATCGTCTATGCCAAGAACGCCGACGCTCATCGCCACCTCAACGGCCAGTTCGACCGCCGCGAAGTGCGCAAGACCTACCTGGCCCTAGTTCACGGCACCGCCGGCCCGGCCCGCGGGCTCATCAATGCCCCGATCCGCGAGTTCGGCTCGGGACGGATGGGCGTCGACGTCCGGCGCGGCAAGCCGTCCTCGACGGAATGGAAGGTCGCCGAGCGGCTCGACGGCGCGACCCTCGTCCGGGTCAACCCGGCGACGGGCCGGCGCCATCAGATCCGCGTCCACCTCTTCCACATCGGCCACCCCATCGTCGGCGACCTCAAGTACGGCGACCGGACGCTCCAGGGCCGCTATCCGCGGCTGATGCTCCATGCCCTCGCGATCGAGTTCGCCCTTCTTTCCGGGGAGCGCGTGACCGTCGAGGCGCCCGCGCCGAAGTCCTTCGAAGACGTCCTCAGCGGCCTGAGAAAGGTAAAACCATGAAGCGAATCGTCGTGCTCTTCTCCGTCTTCATCGCCCTCGTCTCCCTCGGCGCCGTCAAGCCGGGCACCGTCCTTCGGGCCATGCCCGACGGCGGGAGGGCCTTCGCCCATGTCAAATACCTGGCCACCGACGAATTCAAGGGCCGGAAATCGGGCACCCCGGAATACCGCCGGGCCGCCGAGTACGTAGCCGTTGAGATGCAAAAAGCGGGGCTCAAGCCGGGCGGCGAGAACGGGACATGGTTCCAGGAGGTCCCGCTCAAGAATTGGACGGACTTCGAACAGCCCATCCGGCTCGAGATCGTCTCGCCCGAGCGGCGGGTGTATCTCGCCGGCCGCGGCCGCGACTTCACTCCCGTCTCCGGGACGGGGTCGGGGACCGCCCGGGGCGGGCTCGTCTTCGCCGGTTACGGCGTCATCTCGGAGAAGAACGCCTGGGACGATTACGCCGTGCTCGACGCCAAGGGAAAGATCGTTCTGGTCATGCCCGACCTGCCCGCCTCCTTCGGCGACGAGGCCAAGAACGAATGGAACTTCGAGAAGAAAGTCAAGACGGCGGCGGCGAAGGGCGCCGTCGGCCTCATCGAGATGGACCTCACCACCCCCGGTGCGCAGGCCGGGCCGCGGCCGCGCTTCGGCTTCCTCCGACCCGGACAATGTCCCGATGGTTTCGTGGTCATGCGGGCCGGCCGCGATTTCTTGAGCGACGCTTTTTACCTGGTCAAAAAGAGCTGGAAGGACCTCGTCAGCAAGACGCTCCGCCTCAAGCGGTCGATGACTCTGGACCTCGGCGTCACGGTCGAGATGGAAGCCCATTTCGTCGCCGGCGAGAGGACGGACCCCAACGTCGTCGGGATCCTGCCGGGGACGGACCCCAAGCTCAAGGGCGAAGCACTCGTCATAGGCGGCCATCTCGACCACCTCGGCGTCGGCGTCGACGGCTGGGTCTATCCGGGCGCGGACGACAACGCCGCTTCCGTCGCCGTGATCCTCGAAGTCGCCAAGGCCCTGACCGCGGCCAAATACAAGCCGGCCCGGACCATCGTCTTCGGCGCCTGGGCCGGAGAGGAGATCGGCCTCCAGGGCTCCCGCTACTATACCGAGCACCCCGTCATTCCCCTCGACAAGACCGTCCTCTACATGAACCTCGACATGGTCGGGACGGGCGACTCCGACCTCCTCGTCGGCGGCATGATCGAATTCGCCGAGCTCTACGATATCGCCAAACGCGGCCTCGACGCGGAGACGGCGAAGAAGCTCAGGCCGCGTCTGAACTACCGCGGCTCCGACCATACGTCTTTCTGGGGAAAGAACGTCCCGGCCATCAGCCTCAGGTCGGGCGAGATCCTGACCGGGAAGCTCGACGACGAGCACCCCGAATACCACCAGCCCGGCGACCGGATGGAGATGATCGAACCCGAGCTCCTGCGGCTGGCCGGCCAATATCATGCCGATATCCTGCAAAACCTCGGTTCGAGCCGGGAGAACCTCCTCGACCCCGTCTATCGGACCCTCTTCCTCCACCGTGAGGCCGTCGTCGTCGACATGCACTGCGACACGATCGGGCGGTTCATGGCCGGGGAAGACTTGAGCCAGGACCTGCCCAAGGGCCACATCGACATCCCCAAGCTCAAGCGCGGCGGGGTCGACCTCCAGGTCTTCGCCTGCTTCGTCCCGCCGCCCGCGAGCGAGGCCGAGAAATTTCTTGCGGCCAACAAGGCCTTCGCCCAGATCGAGGCCGTCAATAAGCTCGTCGAGATGAATCGCGACGACCTCGCCCTCGTCCGTTCGGCCGAAGAGGCGAACGCCGCGCGGAACGCGAGCAAGACGGGCGTCCTCATCGGCATCGAAGGCGGTTACGCCATCGAGAACGACCTCACCCTCCTCCGCGAATTCTACCGGGCCGGCGTGCGGCTGATGACTCTCACCCACTGGACCGCGACAGACTGGGCCGACGCCTCGGGCGACGAGAAGCCCGTCCACGGCGGGCTGACGGAGTTCGGCGAGTCGGTCGTCCGCGAGATGAACCGCCTGGGCATGATCATCGACGTCTCCCACGTCCACGACGAGACGTTTTGGGACGTCCTCCGCCTGTCCAAAGCGCCCGTCGTCGCCTCCCACTCCTGCTGCCGGGCCCTCTCGCCGCACCACCGGAACATGAGCGACGAGATGCTCAAGGCCCTCGCCGAAAAGGACGGCGTTGTCGGCATCAATTTCTATCCGAGCTTCCTCAACAGCGATATCGACAAAAAACTGCCCGCAGTCGACGTCAAGACCGTCGTCGACCACATCGACCACGTCATCAAGGTCACGGGCGACGCCGACCACGTCGGCCTGGGCTCGGACTTCGACGGCATCACCGAAACGCCCGCCGGGCTCGAAAACGCGGGCCTCCTGCCCAACATCACCAAGGAGCTCGTCGCGCGCGGCTACAAGCCTGAGGACATCCGCAAGATCCTCGGCGGCAACTTCCTCCGCGTTTTCGGCGCCGTCGAACGGGCCCGGGAGAAATAAGCCGATGGATCCTGAAACGTCTTCTCCTAACGAATTCGAAGCGCCGACGATACTCGACCGCTCCCGCCACCGCATTTCGCGGCGGGAGATCGACCCCGACGCCCTGAAGGTCCTCTACCGGCTGAGCAGTCACGGGTTCACGGCCTACCTCGTCGGCGGCGCCGTCCGGGATCTGCTTCTGGGCCGCAGGCCGGTCGATTTCGACATTGGAACCAACGCCCACCCGAACCAGATCAAGAAGCTTTTCCGCAACGCCTTCCTCATCGGCCGCCGCTTCCGCCTGGCCCACATCAAGTTCCAGGACGGCAAGACGATCGAGGTCTCGACGTTCCGCAGAAAGCCCGACGAGGAGGAGCTCGCGGCCGAGCGCGAAGAGGAAGAGGCCAAACGGGCCCGCGAGGCGGCGGGGACCGAAGAAGCTGGAGAGAACGTAAGTGCGGCGCGTCCGGACGATCAAGCCGCCGGGCTTCGAGACTCGGCGATGAAAGAACGCGCTCCCGGGCCGCCCGCCTCAGAGCTCACCGCGGAGCCCGCCGGCGAACCCGGAGCCCCTTCCGACGCGAGCGCCGCCCCCGGCGCCTCCCCGCGCCGCGGCCGGCCGCCGCTCAAGCCCATCGCCTACGGCACCCCGCGCGAGGATTCCTTCCGCCGCGACCTGACCATCAACGCCCTGTTCTACGACATCGCCACCTATTCCGTCATCGACTACGTCGGCGGCCTCGAGGATCTCGAAGCCCGCCGGGTCCGCATCATCGGCGACCCGGATACGAGCTACACGGAGGACCCGGTCCGCATCTGGCGCGTTCTGCGCCACGCTTCCCGT
>CAZZCH010000099.1:0-11282 GCA_964652895.1 uncultured Eubacteriales bacterium | reverse complement strand
GGCCACCCAGCGGCCGTCGATCGACGTCATCACCGGGACGATCAAGAACAACTTCTCCTGCCGCATCGCCTTCCGCGTCCCGTCCAAGGTCGACTCGCGCATCATCATCGACACCATGGGCGCCGACAAGCTCCTGGGCATGGGCGACATGCTCTTCCTGCCGCCCAACTTCCCGCGCCTGGTCCGCCTCCACTGCGCCTTCATCTCCATCCCGGAGGTGCGGCGCCTGGTCAAGCACGTCAAGAGCCAGGGCACGCCGACTTACGACACGCGCATTCTCCACGTCGTGCGCGGCGACGCCGACCAGCTCCTCGATAACTCGGGCGAGAAGGACGAACTCTACCAGAAAGCCCTCGAGACCATCCTCAACAGCGGCCAGGCCTCGGCCTCCTACCTCCAGCGGCGGCTGAAACTCGGCTACGCCCGGGCGGCCCGGATCATCGACCAGATGGAGGGCGAGGGCATCGTCGGGCCTTCGGAGGGGAGCAAGCCGCGAGAGATCCTCGTCGACCGCAAGGAATTCTTCAAGGAGCAGGCGCGTGAAAGATCCCGGAAGCAGGACCGGGACGAGGACGGCTGAGCCCGGCGGCTTGCGGAGTTGCCTTCCCTACCGTTATAATGGCGCGGATGATCAAAGAGGATAAGACCGCGCCGCCCGAGGATTCGGTCCTCAAGTATCGGGCGGTCATCTCGTTCCGGGTCAGGAAAGCGCTCGGCAGCTCCAATCCCGACTGGGAGGACGTGGTCAACGAGATCCTAACCCAGGCTGTGGCCAAGATCAAGAGCGGGGAGTTCCGGGGGGATTCCTCGGTCGGGACATTCCTCTACACCATCACCAGCCGGCGCATCATCGACTACATCCGCCAGAAGACGCGCGTCCTCAAGCACGCCCCCGAGCCCGCCCCCTACCCCGATCCCCACGAAGAGATGGAACGCCGGGAGAAGGCGAAGCAGGTCGAACGGGTCGTGGCCGGCCTCAAGCCCAAGTTCCGGGACGTCCTCTACCTCTATTATTACCGGGAGCTGTCCCGGGACGAGGTGGCCCGGGCCCTGGACATCTCACCGCGCCGGGTCAGTGAACGGGTCAACTACGCCCTCAAGCTCATCCAGAAGGCCGTCAGGAAGTAAGGATGTCCGTTTATTCCGGGGTGGAACGACTAATAGCATGAAGTCCTCCAAGGCCGCCGTTATGAAGAAGTGCAAGTACGAGAATTATATCGACGAATACCTCCTCGATAAGCTTCGCCCCGAGGACCAGACCGAGTTCGAGGAGCATTACTTCATCTGCCCGCACTGCTTCGCGCAGCTCGACCAGAAAAGCGAGATCGTTCAGATCCTCAAGAAGGAAGGGGTCCTGGCGACGCCTGAAGAAGGTTGTGAACACCTCCACGGCCGGCCCGCGCCCTGGTGGCGCCGGTTCCTGGCCCGGCTGAAGCGGCGCCGCTAATCCTCGATCAGGCGATTTTCGGACTGGGAATACATCCGCCCCACGGTCTGATCTTCGAACGCCAAGCAGCACATCAACCGGCCGCACAGTCCCGAGATCTTGGTCGGGTTGATGACGATCTGCTGTTTACGCGCCTTCTGGATGGTCACCGGCGCGAACGTTGTCATGAAACTCGAACAGCAGAGACAGCGGCCGCAGACACCGAGCCCGCCGATCATCTTGGCCTCGTCCCGGACGCCGACCTGGCGCATCTCGATCCGCATCCGGAGCTCCTGGGCCAGCTCCTTGACCAGCTGGCGGAAATCGATCCGGCCGTCGGCGGTATAGTAGAATATCCCTTTTTTTTCGTTGAAGAAATAGCGCACCGCGACGAGCTTCATGGGCAGGTTGTGCGCCGTGATCCGCCGGAGGCAGAGGTCGTAGGCTCCGGCCTCCTTCTCCCGCAGCCACTCGAACTTTCGGATATCGTCCGGAGTGGCCTTGCGGATGACCGAAACGGCCATTTTGGCCGCCTTGGGATTGCGGCAGAAGGTGCTCGTTTCGTCGACGACGACGGCCAGGTCCCCGCCGAGCTCGGATTCGATGATGCAGCGGTCCCCCATGTGAATGGCCAGGTCCCCGGCGCGGACGCGGACGATCCGACCCGATGTCTCCGACTGAACGCAGATGATGTCAGGCATGTCTCAGTTCTCCGAAATTGGAAAAGAATGTCGTCGCCAGAAGGCCCTTGTTCAGGTTCTTCGGGAGCTCGATCAGCACGAAATCGAGCTCTTCAAGGACGCCGAGGGCGCGTCGGACGGTCCAGGCCGCCGAGGCTTCGCGGAGCCTCGGTTCGAAATCCGGGTTGAGCAGGAATTGCGGGTCGCCGCCGAGCCGGAGGAGCAGGATGTCCCTGACGAAAGACGAGGAGAGCTCGAGGGTCCGGCCGAACTCCTCCTGGACGGACTTGGCGAGGGCCCCGAACCTCTCCAGGAACAGGGCCGAGCGGTCGCCCGAAGCGAGGGCCTCGAAGAGGGCCCAGGACTCCTCCTTGAGGCTCTGGACTTCCTCCCAGTCGAAGTCCAGGGCCCGCTCGAGGTTCCCGCCGACGAGGAGGGCGAGGATCCGGGCCTGCTCCGGGCCGAAATCGCGCTCGAGGAGGATCTCCTCGAGTTCCTCCCGGCCGATCGCCGAAAAAGCCAGCGTCTGGCAGCGGGAGAGGATGGTCGGGGGGAGGAGGAAGGGGCTGGCCGACACCAGGATGAGGTGCGAATGGGAGGGCGGCTCCTCAAGGACCTTGAGCAGGGAGTTGGCGGCCGCGTCGCTCATCGCGTCGGCGTCAACGACGATGAAAACTCTTTTTTTCCCCGTCATGGGCCTGAGGTAGGCCATCTGCTTGAGGAAGCGCGTCTGCTCGATCTTGATCTCCTGCCTCTCCGCGGCGATGACCATGACGTCGGGATGGATCCCCTTGTCGATCGCATCGCAGGAGAGGCACGCATCACAGCAATCGGCGGTCATGGTCAGGCAGTTGAGCGTCTTGGCCAGGGTCAGGGCCATGGCTTTCTTGCCGACGCCTTCGGGGCCGCAGAAAAGGAGCGAGTTCGGGACGCGGCCGCGCTCGAGGGCCATCTTGAGGATCCTCTTGATCCTCACGTTGCCCGCGACATCTTTGAAAGCCATGTCCTCAACCGTCCTTTCGCCCCGGCCGCCCGCCACTTAGCGCTTTTTCGAGATACCGTCCCGTATAGGAGCGGGCCACCGCGGCGACCTCCTCCGGCGTTCCCTGGGCCACGATCCGGCCCCCCTCCTCTCCTCCCTCGGGGCCCAGGTCAATAATATAGTCGCAATATTTTATGACTTCAAGGTTGTGCTCGATGATGATGACAGTATTGCCGAGCGAGGTGAGCTCGGAGAGGACTTCGAGGAGCTTGCGGACATCGTCGAAGTGGAGTCCGGTCGTGGGCTCGTCGAGGAGATAGAGGGTCCGGCCGGTCGCCCGCCGCCCGAGCTCCTTTGTCAGCTTGATGCGCTGGGCTTCGCCGCCCGATAGGGTGGGCGCGGGCTGACCCAGGCGGATGTAGCCCAGGCCGACCCTTTTCAAGGTGGCCAGCTTCCGCTTGAGCTGGGGGTAGGCCTTGAGGAGTTCGTAGGCGTCGTCGACCGTCATGGCCAGGTAGTCGGCGATCGTCTTGCCCTTGTAGGTGACGGCCAGGGTCTCTTTGTTGTAGCGCTTCCCGCCGCAGCGGTCGCAGGTGACGAAGACGTCGGGGAGGAAGTGCATCTCGATCTTCTTGACGCCGGCGCCTCCGCAGTCCTCGCACCGTCCGCCGGCGACGTTGAAGCTGAAACGGCCGGACGCGTAGCCGCGCGCCCGGGCCTCCGAGGTCCTGGCCAGGAGGTCGCGGAGGGCGGTGAAGAGCCCCGTGTAGGTCGCCGGATTCGAGCGGGGGGTACGCCCGATCGGCTTCTGGTTGACGGCGACGACCTTGTCGATGCCGTCGATGCCTTCCATCCGGTCGTGGGTTCCGACCCGCTGGCGGGCTTTGTAGAGCCGGTTTTCGAGCGCCTTAAAGAGGATGTCGTAGACGAGGGTGCTCTTGCCGGAGCCGGAGACGCCCGTGACGGCCGTCATCACCCCGAGGGGGATGCGCACGTCGATGCCCTTGAGGTTGTGCTCGCGGGCCTTGTGGACGACGAGCCAGCCGGCGGGCGGACGCCGGGCGGCCGGGACGGGCACGCTCTTCTCGCCGCGGAGATACTGGGCCGTCAGCGAATCGGCCGAATCGAGGATGGCGGCGAGCGGGCCTTCGGCCACCGTGAAGCCGCCGGCCTCGCCGGCGCCGGGGCCTAGGTCGAGGACGTAGTCGGCGGCCCGGATGGTCTGCTCGTCGTGCTCGACGACGATGATCGAGTTGCCCTCGTCGCGGAGGCTCCGGAGGAGACCGATGAGGCGGCCGTTGTCTCTTTGGTGGAGCCCGATCGTCGGCTCGTCGAGGACGTAGAGGACGCCGCGGAGGCGGGACCCGACCTGGGCCGCGAGACGGACCCGCTGGGCTTCCCCGCCGGAGAGGGAGGTCGTCGTCCGGTTGAGCTGGAGGTAGGACATCCCCAGCTCCTCCATGATGGCCAGGCGGGAGGAGATCTCCTTGAGGATCTTCCCGGCCACGAGGGTTTCCGCGGCCGGGAACTCGAGCTTGGCGCACGCGGCGAGAAGGTCGCGGATCGAGAGCTCCCCGACCTCGTGGATGTTCCGCCCGCCGACCTTGACGGACAGGGTCTCTTTCTTAAGCCGGGCGCCGCCACACTCGGGGCAGACGGCGTCGGTCAGCTCGATCTCCCCCCACTCGTTGTGGGCCGTCTCGTGGCCGAGTCCGTGGCATTTCGGGCAGGCGCCGTAGGGGCTGTTGAAGGAGAAATTGCGCGGCTCGAGCTCGGCCAGGCTGACCTCACAGTACGGACATAGGAGGGTCAGGGAGAAGAAACACTCCCGGCCCGCGTCTCCGACGACGAGGACCTCTCCGTCGGAGACTTCGAGGGCCTTGGCGACGGCCGCGCGGAGGCGCCGCTCGGCGTCCGGGCAGACCTGGATCGTGTCGACGAGGACCTCGATCGTGTGCTTGCGGTTCTTCTCGAGCGGGATGTCGTCCTCCAGGCCGCGAAGGGTCCCGTTGACCCGGACCCGGAGAAAGCCTTTTTTCCGGAGCCGCTCGAAGAGGCGCTGGTATTCGCCCTTGCGCCCCTTGATGACGGGAGCCAGGATGCGGACCTTCTTGCCGGAGGCGCTCTCGGCGATCTTCTTCACGATCTCCTCCGGCGTCTGGGAGCTGACGACCCGGCCGCAGCTCGGGCAATGGGGCGTCCCGACGCGGGCGAAAAGGAGCCTGAAGAGGTCGTAGACCTCGGTGATCGTGCCCACCGTCGAGCGCGGATTGGTCGAGATCGTCTTCTGGTCGATCGATATCGAGGGCGAGATGCCCTCGACCGACTCGACCTCGGGCTTTTCCATCTGGTCGATGAACTGCCGGGCATAGGCCGAGAGGCACTCGATGTAGCGGCGCTGGCCTTCGGCGAAGATGGTGTCGAAGGCGAGCGAGGACTTGCCCGAACCGGACGGGCCGGTGACGACTATCAGCTTGTTCCGCGGCAGCGACACATCGATGTGCTTGAGATTGTGCTGGGCCGCCCCCTTGACGCGTATCTCTTCGAGCATAATCGATCTATTTTATCACAAGCGGTGTTTCTTTTCCGAACTTTTTGGGCGCGCCAGGAGCGGCCCTTTGACTACGAGAAAAGGATGGTCTTCTGATCGTCCATATGCTATGACCGGCATCCTGAGTCCGGGCGATAGAACTTCCGGGAGTGTTGACATTGTATATACTACGTGATATTCTTTTATCGAAACCGGTTGTATGGGACGAGGCTAAGAACACGCTTCTGAAGCGCATGCGCGGGATTTCTTTCGAGGAGATCGTCGAGGCCCTCGTCAAGGAAGGCCCGTTATGGATCAAAGAACATCCAAGGCCCGAGAAGTACCCAGGACAGAAGCTGTTCGCCATCTCGATCGCGGGCTATGTCTTCATCGTCCCTTTCGAGGAAACAGATGAAAAAATCAGCTTCAGGACAATCTACCCAAGCCGCCGCGCGACCAAGGCGTACAGGAGATCGAGAGGAAAGAACGATGATCAAAGCCCGCGGTAAGCACTTTTTTGAACCGCTAGACGAACAGGAGCGGGATATACGGGACGCCATAGAAAAGGATGAACTGGTGCCGGTCCCCGATGAGGAAGCATCAAAAGAGATGCTGATCCGGGCGGCCCGCACGACGATCGCGAAAAACCGGCACATCAGCATCAGGCTATCGGAGAAGGATCTGATGCGGCTCCGGGCCAAGGCCCTCGAGCTGGGCATGCCGTATCAGACGCTCATCGGCTCGATCCTCCATCAATACGCCGAGGGGAAGATCAAAGCATCGTTTTAACGGGGCAACGAGACCGGATAGGCCTCAAAGTCTAAGTCCCGGCAAGGGAAATTCTTTTCCGGGTCGACCGGGGGGTTTCAACTTCCCGGGTTCTTGATGAATTTGACCTTGACCTCGTTGAGCTTCCTGAGCTCCTCCACGAAATCCTGTCGGACCGCTTTCATCTCGGCCAGCACGTTCGCCAACTCCTCCTTTGAAGAAGCAAACGGCGCATCGTCGGACGGATTGTTGGCCAGCTTGGTCAGAAGATCAAGGATAATTTCCAGTTCTTTTACGTGGACAGCGCAATAGCGTTTTGCATGCTTGAGAAAGGGCGCCAGTTTAGCTATCTCTTCGCCGCCAAGCTCCGCTGTGGCTTTCCGCTCGTCTTCGTCGATCTCGCTATTCAGCCGCTGGAATTTATCCTGGAACGGCAGGACCCTCGCTTTCGCCACCGCCCAATCCGTGTCTACGCCCTTCGGGAGAAGAGAGAACATTGTGTCTCGCGAATCGGATAATTCCTTAAAGGCTGTCCCGAGAGAGTCAAAAATGCGGAACCGTGACGTGACATAGGATATTCCCGAGGTCTTGACCACGGCGGGCTTCCGGCCAGTCCACAAGCGCCCCAGTTCAGCCGGCTCCGCTTTGATCGCCACGAATTCCTCGGCCTGGACCTCTTCCCGGAAGGCGACATCTCCTTCGATCTCCCGGACGAATTTCACGACCTTCCCCGGCACCTGCTCACTGAGCCAAAGGGTGATCGTTGACCTCGTCCCTCGGCTTCCGAAAACCATTTTTACCCGGGAGGCCCTGACCTTGGTTCCCTTGAGCTCGAATTCCTCGAATCCCTCGAAAGCCCTCGCTCCCCGCGAATCGCTGAGGGTACTAAGCGCGTGGAAGCCGAGCTCGCCTCCGAGGAGGTCCTGGGCTTTAAAAGACTCGTCGGCTTGACGGAATTCGATATAGCTTCTCCGGTAGACGGAGGACATGCCGGGCGGAACGGGGTTTTTTAAAGGAGGAAAGGGGGACTCGGCGTATTCGAGGACCACAGCCTCCGGACTCACCTCCTGGAGCGTGAATTTCTTCAGAATTTCCAGGCTTGACCCGGTGGATTTCATGCCGTACCGGAAGACGATATATGTCGAGGGCACAAACTGGCTCCAGTACTTATACCCGTCCGGACGCTCAAAAGAAACAATTCCCGCCCATGCGCCCGCATTGTCCGGCTTGGCTTCCGGGCCGGCCTTCACCGTCCCGGGAAATATGATGACATCTCTCGACCGTTGTTCGAGGATCTCGCGGACAAGGGATATGGGGCCCAGAACGCTTGAGGAAACCATGTCCCGGAATAGGCTTATGGTCCTATCATAGCCTGATTTGTCGCGGCAGGTGAGGGCATAGAGGGCGACATCGTTCCCAAGCCGAGCGTAAGCGACGGCCTCGTAGTTGAGGTAGCCTCCCCCGGAGAAAGCCCTGACCTGCGCCTGAGCCCCTGACTTCGTCGCAATGGGCTCGAGCGTCTCGATGTTAACCCGCGGGAACTTCTTCTTGAACTTATCGACGTCTTCGGCGATGACCGTGTCGATCGATCCTCCGGATTCGATCTGCCCGGTATTGACATACATCACTTCTGGCGCGTCCTTCCATGAGGAGCCCCTGGGATAGAGGACCGCGTGCGTTCCCTGGGAAACCCCGCTCTTGTTATCGAGAACCCATCCATCGGGCGCTATCACGGCAACCGCCAATTCCCCGCCGTAGACGATTCCGCCGGGGTATTGGACTGCTTCTGGCACCTTCTCCAGCTGAGGGCCTTTCGCCTTTTGGGCCTCGACCTTGAAATCAATCCTAAGCCACCAGGCCGGAGACGGAGGGCTGGGGTGTCCGGCCTTGGGAAACTCGGATTTCAGCTGCCGCGCAACTTCGGTAATTGGCCAAACAACGACCTCTTCTGTCTCCCCAAATTCTCCAATCCGCACAAGAACAGAAAACGGTTCAATATAAGCTCGTACTGAGAGGTGCGTGCCTCCTCCAGCGCTCTGGATGGAAACGGCGACTTCCCCCTCTCCCCCGGCAGACACGACATCCCTAAGCCGCCGGCGTAAAAACTGTTCGAGCCAGGGCTGGAGCTCTGCAAAAAAAGCCCCGCTAAACATGAGGCCATTCACCGATTTCAAGTTTTCGTCGGCGGCCTTTACCGCAGCCCCGAAAGCGGCCGGAATCTCCCCTTGGCCTTGGTGGCCAACAGCCGCCCCCGAAATTCGCGCACAGCTTGGCAAGGAGGAGAGCGGTGCCGCGGTAAGAATCAAGGTGAATACCAGGAAAAAAGGCCTTACGGGATTAGACAGAAACTTCACTTTCCCCATCTTGGCTTCAACTGACATTCCGAATATACATCATCTTATCGGAGAATTCCATCCCGGTAAGCTTTGGCCCAACTAGGCTCCCGGAGCATCCGCAACAAACTTGTTCGCATTGACCGCCGTTCGCGAATTCGTTAGGATGAAGGGACCCCATGTCCAACGAAGAGAAGATCCTCAAAGCAATTGAGTTGATCAAGGACATCGGTTACAAGTCCGACTCCATCAAGGCCATCAAGCACCTTCCGCCTCAGGAAGGGCAATACCGGGACTACCCGGACGAGGTCCACCCGGCCCTGCGCGAGGCCCTCGTGGCCAAGGGCTTCACCTCGCTTTACTCCCACCAACGCTCGAGCTGGGAGGCGCTTCGCGAAGGCAAGAACATCGTCGTCGTGACACCCACGGCCTCGGGAAAAACTCTCTGCTACAACCTTCCGGTCCTCGACGCCATCATGAAGGACCCGTCGACGCGGGCGCTCTACCTCTTCCCAACCAAGGCGCTGTCCCAGGACCAGCAGGCCGAGCTAGACGATATCAACGCTCGTCTCCCCGAGGAGATCCGCGTCTTTACCTACGACGGCGACACTCCCCAGGACGCCCGCAAGGCCATCCGGGCCCGCGGCCACATCGTCCTGACCAACCCGGACATGCTCCACGCCGGCATCCTGCCCCATCACACCAAGTGGATCAAGCTCTTCGAGAACCTCAAATACATCGTCATCGACGAACTCCACAACTACCGCGGCATCTTCGGCAGCCACCTGGCCAACGTCCTGAGGCGCCTGCGGCGGATCGCGCGGTTCTACGGTGCCGACCCGCAGTTCATCTTGTGCACGGCCACGATCGCCAACCCGGCTGAGATGGCCGAGAAGGTGATCGAAGCGCCGGTCGCGCTCATCGAAGACAACGGCGCGCCGCGGGGCGGGAAGTATTTCGTTTTCTACACGCCGCCCGTGGTCAACGCGGCCCTGGGCATCCGCCGCTCCTACGTCAACGAGTCCCGGCGCATCGCTTCGATCTTCCTCAAGAACGGCCTCCAGACCATCGTCTTCGCCGGGAGCCGGCTCATTACCGAAGTGCTCCTCACCTACCTCAAGGCCGACATCGAGACGTCGATCCAGAAAGAGGGCCTCGTCCGCGGCTACCGGGGCGGCTACCTGCCGCTGAAAAGGCGGGAGATCGAGAAGGGCCTGCGGACGGGCGAGATCCTGGGCGTCGTCTCGACCAACGCCCTCGAGCTCGGCATCGACATCGGGACGCTCGACGTCGCCGTGCTGGCCGGCTATCCGGGGACGATCGCCAGCACCTGGCAGAGGGCCGGCCGGGCCGGCCGCAAGACGGGCCTCTCGGCGGCCGTCCTCGTGGCCACGAGCTCGCCGCTCGACCAGTTCATCGTCAACAACCCGGAGTACTTCTTCTCCAAGTCGCCCGAGATGGCCCTCATCAACCCGGACAACCTGTCGATCCTCGTCAGCCACATCGAGTGCGCCGCCTTCGAACTGCCCTTCGAGGACGGCGAGAAGTTCGGCCGGGCCGAGATCGGCGAGATCCTCAATTTCCTCGAGGAGGACAAGCTCCTCCACCACTCCAAGGATAAGTGGTTCTGGACCTCGGAGGCCTACCCGGCCGACGCCATCAGCCTGCGCAGCATCAGCTCGGACAACTTCGTCGTCGTCGACATCACGGGAGAGGCCCGGGTCATCGCCGAGGTCGACTTCACCTCGGCCCTGACGGCCCTCCACCCCAAGGCCATCTACATCGTCGAGGGCGAGCAGTACTTCGTCGAGAAGCTCGACTTCGAAGAGCGCAAGGCCTACGTCAAGAAGACCGACATCGATTACTACACCGACGCCATCGATTACACCAAGATCACCATCCTCGATATCTTCGACAAGAAGGCGCTCGAAACGGGGCGCGTCTCCCACGGCGAGGTCCACGTGGCGACGCAGGTCGTCGGGTTCAAGAAGATAAAGTTCCACACGATGGAGAACGTCGGCGCCGGCGACCTGCAGCTGCCGCAGAACGAGATGCACACGACGGCCTACTGGCTGACCGTGCCGTCGGCGCTCATGCAGACGATCCCCTTCCCGGCCGAGCAGAGGATCAACGGGCTCTTCGGGCTGGCCTACCTCCTCCACCACGTTTCGCCGCTGTTCATGATGTGCGACATCCACGATGTCGGTGTGTCGATCGGCGACAACACGTCCGGCGAATCCCTGCCGCCGCGGCTCATGCCGGCCCGGCCGGCCGCCCAAGGGCAGGAGGACATACCTATCGCCATGGACCCGGACTTCGAGCCGAACATCTTCATCTACGACAATTACCCCGGGGGGATCGGGCTCAGTCCGTCCCTCTTCGCCCTCGAATCCCGCCTTCTCGAACACGGCCTGAAAACGCTCGAGGCCTGCCCCTGCCGGGACGGATGTCCCTCCTGCGTCGGGGCGACCAACGAGAGCGGCAAGGACGCGAAACGGGTCGCCCGGGTCATCCTCCTGGGCCTCCTCGGCCTCGAGGAGCCCCGCTCCCCCCGCGTCAATTA
>CAZZCH010000098.1:0-11339 GCA_964652895.1 uncultured Eubacteriales bacterium | reverse complement strand
TCAGTAACAAATACGATGAGTCAATGCGGCCGGGAAAAATGATTGTCGCTGATCACCCCTGGTCGTCTTTGACATTACCTCCTGAAAACACTATAAATAGGTCTCATGGTCAAACAGGAGGTACTCGCGAGATGCCGAAAGGCAAATTCCGATCTCGCCATAATTTTGGTTTCGGTGCTGTCTATGTCAGAAAGTCGAGCTCAGGTAATCCCCGATATTACCTGGATTACCTCGACAACGGGAAGCGTATCCAGAGAGTCTCGAGAAGAGCCGCAAGCTTTGAAGACGCGTACATGGAGCTCCGCCGGGCTGTATTCAAGTAGCCCGAGAAACGAAGGGTTTCATTCGAGGTTTTTGCTGACGAGTTCCTCGAGGATTACGCCAAGCCAACAAAGAAAAGCTGGAAAACCGACAAAGTCAGGCTGGTCAAATTGAAGAAGTACTTCCGCGAGTCAGACCTCCGCCAGATCACCCCTATGGAGATCGAACGGTTCAGGTCTGGACTTCTCGTCAAGGGGATGCAGAAAAGCACGACCAACCGGTACCTGGCCCTGCTGAAACGGATGTTCAGCCTGGCTATCGACGAGGGCCTCGCGGAAACGAACCCGGTGAGGAAGGTAAAGTTCTTCTCCGAAGCCGAGAACCTCAAGGAGCGGATCCTGACGGAGGAGGAGGAAAAGCGCCTCGTCGAGAGCTCTTGTGACCACATGAAGGACATTGTGACCTTTGCTGTAAATACGGGGATGAGGCTTGGCGAGATCCTGAACCTCAAATGGGCCAATGTGGACATGAGGTCAGGGATCATCAAGGTCGAGTTCACAAAGAGCGGGAAAACGAGGATTGTCCCGATGAACGGAACCGTGAGAGCGATACTCTCAAGGCCCAGGAAGAGGGGAGAGGAGTACGTTTTCACAAACCCCGACTCCGAGGACAGGTACCGGGAGATCAAGCGTTCGTTCAAGACGGGCTGCCGCAGGGCTTCGGTCGAGGGGCTCCGGTTCCATGACCTCCGCCACACGTTCGCGAGCCGCCTCGTCAGGAACGGCGTCGACATCGGCGCGGTTAGAAAACTCCTGGGGCACAGCTCTCTCCTCGTCACTCAGCGGTACGTTCACTCGGACGAAAAGACACTTCGGTCGGCAGTCGGCTCTCTCGTTAGAAACGGGGATTTGTTACACCCGTGTGACAAATCCCCAGACGTGAATTCCGTGGCGGGGATTTCTGCGCCCGCAACTAGTGATTTATCAGTGAATTAACCATGTGCGCGCCCGTAGCTCAGCTGGATAGAGCGTCGGACTTCGAATCCGCAGGTCGCCCGTTCGAATCGGGCCGGGCGCGCGCTCGTTTCTCCCTGATTTTAGTATGTTCCTTTTATGAACTATTTAGCCGGATTAAGCGGATTAATGCATATAAGTGCTCGTCCAGATAAGCCGATCCGATCTCAAGAGCCGGTCTCAGTGGTCATTGACACCTCTGCCCGGCCGGCCCTATACTCCCCGCATGTCGAGGCGGGGAGGAAACCAACGTCCGTCCCCGGACGTCTATTATGATGATGGTCCATTTCGACTCCCTGGAGGTTCACATGCCGTTTTCCCGAATCCGCTCTTTTCGATCTGCCGTCCTATCTCTCGTCCTGCTTGCCGTTCTGGCCGGGGCTGTCCCGCTCCTGGCCCAGGACCATCCGCTTTGGCTGAGATATCCGGCCATTTCCCCCGACGGCGGGACGATCCTATTCTGTTATAAAGGCGATATTTACAAGGTTCCGGCCGCGGGCGGGCAGGCCTTGCCTCTCACGCTCAGCGAAGCCTACGATTACGCCCCCGTTTGGAGCCATGACGGCAAGTCCATCGCCTTCGCCTCGGACCGCTACGGCAATTTCGACGTCTTCATCATGCCGGCATCCGGCGGGGAAGCCACGCGCCTGACCTTCCATTCCTCTTCCGACGTCCCCAGCAGTTTCACGGCCGACGACAAGAACATCCTCTTCACGTCGGCCCGCCAGGACTCGGCGGCCAACGTGCAGTTCCCGATGTCCACGTTCCCCGAGCTCTACAGCGTCTCCGTGAACGGCGGGGAGGCGGCGCTCGTGCTGACCCAGCCGGCCATTGCCGCCACGGTCGATCCCTCCGGGAACAAGATCATTTACCACGACCAGAAGGGCTATGAGAGCGAGTGGCGCAAGCACCACACGTCCTCGGTGACCCGGGACATCTGGGTCTACGACCTGAAAACGAAGAAGAACACCCAGCTCACGACCTTCAATGGCGAGGACCGGAATCCCGTCTTCGACGGCAACGGCAACGATTATTATTACCTGAGCGAACAGAACGGCTCGTTCAACGTCTATAAAAGCTCGCTCGCCAAGCCGTCCGCGTCGAGCCGCCTGACCAATTTCGCCAAGAACCCCGTCCGCTTCCTGACCCGCGCCGACTCCGGCGTCCTTTGTTTTGGGTATGACGGGGAGATCTATACGATGTCCGCCAACGCGGCCCCGCGCAAGATCGACGTCCACGTCGCCCTGGACGGACTCCAGGTCCTGGAGCAGATCGTCCCCGTCGGGGGCGGCATCACGGAAATGCGCCTCGCGCCCAACGGCAAGGAGCTTGCCTACATCTTCCGCGGCGAGGTCTTCGCCGGCAGCGTGGAAGGCGGCGTCGCCAAGCGCATCACCAACACGCCCTGGCAGGAGCGTAGCGTGAGCTTCAGCCCCGACGGCCGGACCCTCGTCTATGCCGCGGAAAAGGACAACAACTGGAACGTCTATTCGACCTCGATCGTGCGCAAGGAGGAGCCGTATTTCTATGCCTCGACCGTCCTTAAGGAGGATACGGTCGTGGCCACCCCGGCCGAGGAGTTCCAGCCGGAATTCTCGCCCGACGGCAAGGAGATCGCCTACCTCGAAAACCGCGTCGTCCTCAAGGTCGTCAACCTGGCCTCTAAGCAAACGCGCACGATCCTGCCGGCGGAACACAACTATTCCTACGCCGACGGCGACCAGAATTACCGCTGGAGCCCGGACGGGAAGTGGTTCCTGGTCCAGTACGGATACGTCCGCCTATTCACGCCGCAGGTCGGCCTCGTCTCGAGCGACGAGAAGGGCCAAGTCGTCAACCTGACCAAGAGCGGCTTCGACAACGTCGCCGCCCGCTGGGGCATGGACGGCAAGATGATGTACTGGGGATGCACGCGGGAAGGGGCGGCCAATGTGGACGGTTCGCCCGTGACCTACGACGTCTACGGGATGTTCTTCACCCGGGACGCCTTCGACCGCTTCAAGCTCTCCAAGACGGATTTCGCCCTGTTGAAGGAGCAGGAGGACAAGGCCAAGGAAGACAAGGACAAGGCTGAAAAGGATAAGCCGAAAGACCCGCAGGCCAAGGCCGTGGCCGCCAAGAAGGAAGAGCCCAAGAAGGACATCGTCATCGAGTTCGAAGGCCTGGACCAACGCAAGGTCCGCTTCACCATCAACTCCGCCGACATCGCCGACACGGCCCTGACCAAGACCGGCGACAAGCTCTTCACCCTGGCCCGGTTCGAAAAGGGGTACGACCTGTGGGTGACCGAGCTCCGGACCAAGGACACCAAGCTGTTCGCCAAGCTGGGGGCCCCGAACGCCTCGATGGAGCTGTCGGCCGACGGCAAGGCCCTCTTCGTCCTGGCCGACGGGAGGGTGTCCAAGATCGACCCGGAAAGCGGCAAGATGGAGTCCGTCGCGATCGGCGGCGAAATGGCCCTCGACCAGGCCGCGGAAAAAGCCTACATGTTCGACCACATGTGGCGTCAGATGAAGCAGAAGATGCTGGTCGCGGACCTCTATGGGGCCGATTGGGATTCTTATTACCCGATCTATAAAAAGTTCGTTCCCTTCATCAACAACAACTATGACTACGCCGAGATGGTCAGCGAGCTGTTGGGCGAGCTGAACGTCTCGCATACCGGCTGCTATTACTCCGGGGTGCGCACGCCGGCCTCGGACGCCACGGCCTCCCTGGGCTTATTTATGGACTACGACTATGCCGGTCCCGGCCTGAAAGTGGCCGAGGTCCTGAGCGGCGGCCCCCTGGACAAGGCGGTCCTCAAGATAAGGGCCGGGCATATCGTCGAAAAGATCGACGGCCTGGACTTGGACGGCTCGGTCGATCACTACAAGCTCCTGAACCGGAAAGCCGGACAGCTCACCCTGCTTTCCGTCTATGATCCGGCCACGAAGACCCGATGGGAGGAGGCCGTCAAGCCCATCTTCATGGGCGAGGAGGGCGCGCTCCTCTACCGGCGCTGGGTCAAGGCCCGCCGGGCCGAGGTCGACCGCCTGTCCGGCGGCCGGATCGGCTATGTCCACGTCCGGAGCATGAACGATTCGAGCTTCCGGACGGTCATCGAGGAGGTCCTGGGCCTCAGCATCGACAAAGAGGCCCTGATCGTCGACACCCGCTTCAACGGCGGCGGCAGCCTGCACGATCAGCTCGCCGACTTCCTGAACGGCAAGAAGGTCTTCGACATCCTGCCCCGCGGACAGCTCGTCGGCTACGAGCCCTACAACAAGTGGATCAAGCCCTCCATCGTCCTGATGGGCGAGTGCAACTACTCGGACGCCCACCTGTTCCCGGTGGAATACAAGATCAAGGGCATCGGCAAGACCCTGGGCATGCCTGTGCCCGGCACCGGGACGTTCGTCTGGTGGGAGCGTCAGATCGATCCGGCCCTGCGGTTCGGCATCCCTCAGGGCGGCTGGCAGACGCCGGACGGAAAGCTCTGTGAGAACAACCAGCTCGAGCCCGACATCCGGGTCAAGAACGATCCGGACGTGATGTCCGCCGGCCGCGACCAGCAGATCGAGGCGGCCGTGAAGGAGCTCCTGAAAAAATAGCCACCTCTCTTTTCGCCGGACCTTATCGTTTTTCGGTTTTGACCTGCCTCTTTTTAAACGGTCCAGGTATAAAGAAAAAAGCGCGAGAGGAGCCTTAATCGGCAGGGTACGCTTCGATCTCTGCCCGGATCTCGGCCGTCAATTTCTTGACGGAGGTGATCTTGTTCACGCGGTAGGCATTCTGGCCGCAGAACACCAGACCCTTGTCCATGTTACCCTGATACGCGTTGACCAGGGCCAGGGCGATGCAATACCGGGCTTCGGCGATGTTGCATGTCGTCAGGCACCGGTAAGGACACTTGAGCCGCTCCAGAGAGTCGTTTTCGAGGTTCCTTATGAATTGGTTGCGGATGGCCCGTCCCGGAAGTCCGACCGGGCTATTGATGATGACGATGTCGTCCTCTTTGGAGTCGAGATACGCCTGCTTGAACTCCGGGGCGACCTCGCATTCATCGGTGCAGACGAAACGCGTGGCCATTTGGACGCCCGCGGCGCCCGCCACGAGCATTTCGGCGATGTCCGTCCCGGTGAAAATGCCGCCCCCGACGATCACCGGGATCTTACGGCCGTACTTCGCTTCGAACGGCTTGATCGCGGCGAGGACTTCGGGGAGGAGAATGGAGAGGGAGTACTTCTCGGGCTCCCGCAGCTGTTCGAACGAGAATCCCAAATGCCCTCCGGCCAGGGGCCCTTCGAGAACGACCGCGTCGGCCGTTCTCGCATAGCGTTTGTCCCACGCCCTGAGAACGAGGTCCGCGGCTCGGCCGGAGCTGATGATGGGGAGGAGCTTGACCGTCGCGTCATCGACCATCTCGGGCAGCCTGAGGGGCAAGGAAGCGCCCGAGACGATGATCTTGATCCCCTCCCGGACCGATGTCTGGATCAGGTCACGGGCGTTGCTCAGCACCCCGAGGATGTTGATAGCAAGAGGCCCGTCGGTCATGCTTTTGGCCCGCCGGATCTCGTGGGCCAGGGCCTGGCTGGAGACGTTTTCGAAATCGGTCTTAGACGCCTCGAAGTCGCCCAATCCGACGGCGGCGATGGTGCCGATCCCACCCTCGTTGGCCATGGCCGCGGCCAGCCGAGCCAGGGAGACCCGGACGCCCATGCCGCCCTGAATGAGGGGAAAAGGCACGTGGATATCCCCGATGTCCAGGGGAGGGATCTTCATTTTTCGCCTCCGTACTTCGTGACGGCCAGACAGGCGTTCCCTCCGCCGAAGCCGAAGGAATTGCTGAGCGCCGCATTCAGATCAAGGGATTCCGCCCGGCCCGGAACATAATCCAGGGGGCACTCCGGGTCTGGCTCGTGGTAGTTGATGGTTGGGGGGATGATGCCCGTAGCTACGCTCATGACCGTGGCAATGAACTCGACGGCCCCGGCGGCGGCCAACAGGTGGCCGATCATGGACTTGATGGAGCTAACTTTGAGACGCCGCGCATGCGGCCCGAAGACCGCCTGGATGGCCGCGCTCTCACGACTGTCGTTGATGACCGTGGATGTGCCGTGGGCATTGACGTAGCCGACGTCCTCGGGTTTCAAGCCCGCATCGTCCAGGGCCAGCCGCATGACCCGGATCATGCCGTCGCCCGCGGGATCCGGAGCGGTGAGATGATAGGCGTCGGCGGTGTTTCCGTATCCGGCCGCTTCGGCATAAATGCGGGCGCTGCGGCGCCGAGCGTGGTCGAGGCTTTCGAGTACGACGACGCCGGCCCCCTCTCCCATGACGAAGCCGTCACGCCCCTTGTCGAAAGGCCGCGATGCGCTCCCGGGATCGTCGTTCCGGCGCGACATGGAACGGTTGGCGCAGAATCCTCCGTAGGCGAGGTGCGTGAGGCTGGCTTCGGAACCGCCGGCGAGCATCACGTCCGCGTCCCCCCGTTGAATGATGCGCAAGGCGTCCCCGATGGCGTTGGCGCCAGTGGAACAGGCGACACAGGGGGCGGAAAGCGGGCCTTTCAGACCGAAGCGGATGGAGACCTGGCAGGCGGCCATGTTCACCAGGACCTTGCTCACAAAAAAAGGGTCCAAGCCCCCGGGCCCTCGCCGGTCCAGCCGTGCGTGCCCTGCCTCGATCGTCTCCGAACCTCCGATGCCGGAGCCGATGATCACCCCCGCCCGAGGGGCGGCGAAAGGGAACCTCTGAAGTCCGCTGTCGGCCATCGCCAGATCGGCCGCGGCGACGGCAAATTGAGTGAAGCGGTCCATCCGGCCCCCGGATTTCCGGTCGATCCACCGCGTCGGATCGAAATCCCGGACCTCTGAAGCCATGGCTGATGCGTATCCGGTCGGATCGAAACGGGTCAGGCGGGCGATCCCGTTCATCCCCGAGACGAGGCCGCGCCAGAATTCGTCGAGACCGGTCCCCACGGACGAGATGACGCCCATTCCCGTAACGACGACCTTGGGTTCGTTGATCATGCGTTTCAATCATGTACAGTATGCGTTATGGGGCCGGATTTCAAGCGCTGTTCTTTCAGGTCATTGACACCGTCACCCGCCCGGCCCTATACTCCCGGCATGTCGAAGCGGGGAGATTGGCCTTCCGGAGCCGAAATTCCTAGTGATCAGGGACATGGTGCGAAGAGCCGCCGAAGCCGCTTTGAAACAGCTCGAGAAATAGGGGTGTTATAATTCTTGGCGCAGGGACGGACTTGTCTGCGCCCCGAGGAGGACACATGAGCATGCGAACCCGATCCATCGTCCTGTTGGCTGTCGCCTGTTCCACTTTGTACGGCTTGGCTTCGGCCGGGCTGGCCCAGGATACGAAACCCCAAGAACAACCGGCCACGATCCGCCTCAAGGCCTATATCGAGGCCTTCAATTCCGGCGTGCAAGGGCAGATGAAGGCCTTCTTCGAAGCGCACATCGCCGCCTCCGCCCTCCAAGAGATCCCCGTCGCGCAGAGGCTGACCCGCTTCCGGGGGGCCAAAGCCCAGCTCAAGTCCATGCAGATCGAAAAGATAGTCTCCGAACTGCCTTTCCAGACGTCCATCCTGGCCAAAGCCGGGAACGGCGAGAACGTCCTCCTCGTCGCGTCCGTCGAGAAGGAGCCGCCGCACAAGGTGGTATCCATCACCATTGAGCTGGTCGACGACCCGGCGAACATCGTCGTTCCGGAACCCAAGACCGATGAAAAAGAATTCGTCTCCGCCGTCCGGGCCTTCCTCGAAGGCCAGACCAAGGCGGACCAGTTCTCCGGGGTCGTGCTCGTCGCCAAGGATTCCCGGATCCTGTTCCACGAGGCCTACTGCGACGCCGACCGGGACAAGAAGATCCCCAACCGGAAGGACACCAAGTTCAACCTGGGCTCGATCAACAAGAACTTCACCCGCGTTGCCATCCTTCAACTGGCGCGGCTGGGGAAGCTTTCCCTCGATGACCCGATCAAGAAGTTTCTGCCCGACTACCCCAACGCGCAGGCCGCGGAGAAGGTGACCGTCCGGCAGCTGCTCAATATGACCTCGGGCATCGGCGATTTCTTCGGCAGCCGGTACGACGCGACGCCGAAGGAGAAGATCCTGATCCTCCAGGACTACCTGCCGCTCTTCGCCGACCTCCCTCTCGAGTTCGAACCGGGGACGGGGAACCGCTACTCGAATGGCGGTTACCTCGTCCTGGGCTTGATCATCGAAAAAGCCGGCGGGGTCGACTATTACACCTACGTCCGGGAGAATATCTTCAAGCCGTGCGGCATGCTGAACACGGACTCCTTCGCCCGCGCCGCGAACGTTCCCAACCGCGCTCTGGGCTACACCCTCGAGGGAGCGGCGGGCGGCACCCGCGTCCTCAACCACGAGACCCTTCCCGGGCGGGGGAGTTCGGCGGGCGGCGGCTATTCCACCGCCGCGGATATGCTGAAATATGTCATCGCCCTGAAAGAGAAGAAGATCTTCCTGCCCGACGCAGGGAACGGGCTGGGTATCGCCGGAGGGGCGCCGGGGATCAACTCCGCCCTCGAGTGGGACCCGCGGAGCGGTTATGTCGTGATCGTTCTGACCAACTTCGACCCGCCGACGGCCGGCCGGGCCGCGCGCCAGATCGTCAGCTGGCTGCCGCGGTAAGGGCGGCCGTCCGGAGGGGTATTCGCCGGGCGGCCTTGAAGAAATCCCCCAGAGCCGCTAGAATGGATAATCTTTAGCCCGGCTGTTCCGCCGTCCCGAAGACACTAGGCCGCGAAAGAAGAACATGAAGGCATCTGCTCTTTGCCGCATCTTCGCCCTCGGCGCTCTCATCGCCGCCGGCGGGCTTCGATCTGCCGCGGCGGCCGAGCTCAAGGCCGTCCGGGTCAAGGAAGGGCCCAAGGTCGACGGGCTTCTCACCGACCCCGCCTGGCAGTCGGCTTCCGCCGTCACCGGATTCCGGATGGTCGAACCCCGGCCCGGCGAGGAGCCGAGCGAAAAGACCGAGGCGTGGGTCGTCTACGACGACTCGAGCCTCTATATCGGCGTTTACTGCCACGACAGTGAACCCGCCCGGATCTCGGCCAACACCATGGCTCACGACAGCGGCGGCGGCCAGGTGCGGATGGGCTACGGCCACGCTCCGTCAACCGCCAGCGACGACGTCGTCCGCGTCCTCCTGGACCCCTTCCAGGACAAGCGCAACGCCTACGTCTTTTTCGTCAATTCCCGGGGCGCCCGCGGCGAAGGCTTGGCCTACGCCGGGAACTCCAGCCTCAACTGGGACGGCATTTGGGAGGCCGAGAGCCGGCGCCTCGCGGACGGCTGGTCGACCGAGATCCGCATCCCCTTCAAGACGATCTCCTTCCGGCCGGGTCTGACCGTTTGGGGCCTGAACATCGAGCGGACGATCGCCCGCAAGATGGAGATCATCCGGCTCTCCGGTACGACCCGGGACAGCAACTTCAACAATCCGAACGAGGCCGCCGCGATGTCGGGGATCGAGGGCGTCAGACAGGGGCTGGGCATCACGTTCCGTCCCTACGGCCTGGCCAGCGCCTCCAAAGAGAACCTCGTGTCGGGCACCTATCAGGGCGAACTCGACGGCGGCTTCGACCTCTACAAGAGCTTTACGCCGAACCTCGTCGGCGTCGCCAGCTACAACATGGATTTCGCCGAGACCGAGGTCGACGAGCGCCGCATCAACCTGACCCGGTTCCCGCTCTTTTTCCCGGAGAAGAGGATGTTCTTCCTCGAGGGCTCCGAGGTCTTCAGCTTCAGTTCGAGTGTCAGCTTCATGCCCTTCTTCAGCCGGCGGATCGGGCTCTTCGAGGGCTCCCAGATCCCCGTCCGTTTCGGCGCCAAGATCTACGGCAAGGTCGGCAACACCAACCTGGCGGTCCTCGACGTCCAGACAGGCGCCTACGGCGACCTCGGCGGCCGCAACCTGCTGGCGGCGCGGATGACCCAGAACATCTTCGCCCAGAGCAAGGTCGGGTGGATCTTCACCAACGGCAGTCCGACGGGCGAAAGGAACTCGCTTGCGGGAGTCGACTTCAACTATTCGTCCTCGAAGTTCCTCGGCGACAAGAACATCATGTTGGCCGCCTGGGGCGCCTATAACTGGAACGAGCGGGAAGAGGGACGGCACCACGGCTTCGGCTTTCGGGCCGACTATCCGAACGACCGCTGGAACGTTCAGACGACCTATGCCTACTACGGCGAGGCGCTCGATCCGGGGCTGGGATACATGATGCGGCAGGGGATCCAGACGGCTTTCGCCCGGGTCGCCTTCCAGCCCAGGCCGGCCGGGGGGTTCCTTGGAAAGTTCGTCAGGCAGTTCTTCTTCGACGCGAGCGCCGATTACTACTGGGACCTCTCGGGGAATTTGGAGACGAGCCGAATCAACGCTTCGCCGCTCGCCTTCAGGACCCAAAGCGGCGAAAGGTTCGGCTTCAAGATTAACGCTACCCGGGACGTCCTGCCCTTTGACTTCGAAGTCTCAGAGGGCGTTGTCCTGCCTTCCGGGACATATGACTTCACGAACGTGGAGTTCGAATCGAGCACGGCCTCCCACCGGCCGGTCGTCCTCGAAGCGGGGTATCAATTTGGCCAGTTTTATTCCGGGAACTACAACGATGTCAAATTGGGCCTGACGCTGAAATTCAAAGGCTATGCGACCCTGGCTTTCGACACGAACTTCGTCCACGGCCGACTCCCGGAGGGGAGCTTCAGCCAGAACGTCTACCAGGTCAAGGCCGACATCTTCCTCTCTCCCGACCTCGGCCTGATGAACTACGTCCAGTTCGACGACATCTCTAACAAGCTGGGCTGGAGCGCCCGGTTGCGCTGGCAGATCTCACCCGGTAACGAGATCTACCTCGTTTACAACAAGAACTGGGAACGTCTGTGGGATCCGACGAGCCGGTTCGCGCCGCTCGGAGACAGGGGCGTCCTGAAGATCTCCCTTTCGATCAGGCCTTGAAAAATTGTAAATATTCCGTGTAAACCGTTGTAACCTGACCTATTCATAAACATTCATGATGGTGCCAAAATTGAGAGGAATCGAC
>CAZZCH010000097.1:0-10000 GCA_964652895.1 uncultured Eubacteriales bacterium | reverse complement strand
CCCAGTCCTTGGAAGACGGGGCGCTCTCGCCCGGAGAGCACGCGGAGATCGTCCCCGGCGAGCCGGGGAACTGTCTCATCGCGGAGGAGTGGACGGTGACCGACGACGGGGACAGGATGAAGAAGATCGTGCTCAGGGTCCGGTACGCCGGGCGGCCGGGGCCGGAAACGGCGGCGGTGCTCTTCATCTCGCGGGACCTGGGGTTCCGGCCATGAGAAAGCGCGGGTTCTCTTTGATCGAATGCCTGCTGGGGATGGCCCTGTCGCTTTTCGTCATTACGTCGAGCCTCCAGTTTTTCGGCCAGGCCCAGAAATCCTTCTTCCGGCTCAAAGAGAGAGAGGAAGCGGGACAAGGCGCTCTGGCGGCCCTCGACAAAATGAGGATCGACCTCCTCCATGCCGGCCGGGGACTGTCCGGCGAAATGGCCCTCGGCCTTGTCGAGGCCGCGCAAGCGACGGACGAGGAACTCCGGACGACTTATCTCGAAAAGCCCCTGAAGCTTACGGGAACGGCGCACGCCGGGGACGTCCGGCTTCTTCTGGCTTCGACGGCGGATATCGCCTCCGGCCAGGAGATCTGCCTAAGCGACGGGCGCGGAGGCGAACTCAGGAGCGTCGTGAGAGTCGAGAGCGGCGTCGTCGTCCTCGGAGAACCGCTCGAGCACGATTATTCCCCCGGCACCGCGGCCCTCTCGCTCCTCGAGAATGTCACCTATTTTCTGGACGGGCCGACGCGCATTCTGCGGCGGCGGGTGAACGGAGGTTCGGCCCAACCTCTTCTCGAGAATATCGCGGCGGCGATTTGGATCTGCAATCCCGAGGCCCGACTCGTCCACGTCCGCCTCGAACTCAGCGTCGAAGGAGAGCACCCCTATGAAACAACGGTCTTCCTCAAGAATGCCGCGCTCGCTGAAAAATCCGGGACATGACCCTGTTCGAATGGGGACACGTACCCCAGGTACATGTCCCCATTCATTCCCCCATTCGAGGGGTTCAGTCAGCATGGCCGTCCTTTTGCTCCTCGTCGTCTTTTCGGGCCTCGGCCTGGCCATGATCCACGCCTCGGGAGTCCACCTGAAGATCACCGGTTTCCGCAAGTTCGCGGTTCTCCTCGACTGCGCCTCGGAGAACGGTCTCAAGCGGGGGCTCCGCGACCTCACGGAATGGCTCGAAACCGCGGGACCCCCGACCGCGGTGACGGCCGCGCGCGTGGAGGGCCTGCGGACAAGGCCGATGACGGAATTCCCCCTTCTCCTCGAAGACGCCCTGGGTGCCTCCTTTCCCCGGGTCCTCGAAGAATCCTTCGAGGGGATGACCTGGGAGAGCCGCGCCGAATGCGGCTTTGGAAGCCTCACGGACATGGGCGGATATCTCCGGGTCTCGGCCAAGCTGCGGATCGAAGCCTCGGGCGGGCTGAGCCGCGTCGCGGCGAGGCGTCAGTCCGTCCTCGAGGGCTCCCTGGGGCTTCTGGCCGGGCATCTGCCCCTGCCGGCCATTCCTCTATATATAGGGAAAGACTTGACGGAAGGGCAAAAAGCCGCCTTCCTCGGGGAAAACGGGATCAGGTTCCTGTCGAGACCGGGCGAGATCCTCAAGCCAGCGCTCTCGGCCGCGGCCGAAGGCATCCTCCCGGCCGACCTGAGCCCGGTCGTCGCTAAAGCCCTGAATATCGGGATCTTTCGCCCCGGAGATCTGACGCCCGCCCGGCTGAGGGAGGCGCTCGGGCTCGAACCGTCCACCGAACCCGTCCCGGCCGGCGTCACTCTCATCCAAAACGACTTGGGGCTCGGCGGCGTCTTCGTTCAAGGCGACCTCGAAGAGATGATCCTGGCGATCCGCGGCGACTCTCAGGTCATCGTTTTCCGCGCGGAGGGCGCGGAATGGACCCTCGAGTTCAGCCCGGCGCGAAGCCGAACGGATTTCCGGACGCCGGAAGGGAGCTTCGCCTATGACCTCGTTCCGCTGCCGATCGTCATCGTCAACGGGAAGATCGGATCGCTCGGCGGCGGATACGTCGCTGGCGACGGCCGGGTCGAGATGGCTCTCGACGGAGAAACACCGGTCGTTTTGAGCGGTGTCGACCTGACCCTCGTCTCCTCGGACAAGGTCACGATCTCCTCGCACCTCATCCTCCAGGGCGTCCGCTGGCAGGACGGTGTCCCCTACCTCAAGGGCTCGGAGGCCCAGCTCGTCATCTATTCGGCGGGACGGGACATCGTCTCGGGCGAAGCGGTCGAGGGAGGGATCGCCGTCGGCGAATCCGCGCCGTCCGATTTGAAACTCCAGGCCTCGATCACCGCGGCCTCGGGCGCGTTCGCGATCGAGGGCGTGGGGAAGAACATCGAGATCCTCGGCGCCCTCCACGCCAACGATTTCCGCGGGAACGGGAACGCGCTGGCCATCGTCCGCGACGAGCGGGCCGCGGCCGGTGTCTTCCCGGAAAACGCCCCGTTGACGGCCACGCCTCAGCTCGCGTTTTTCTCGCTCAATGTCCTCGCCTGGAAGGAGTATTGAATGAGAAGGGAACGGCGGGGGTACACGCTGGTCGAAGTCGTCCTGGCGCTCGCCCTGGCCGGCCTCTTCGTTTACGGCGGCGCATATTCGTTCCAGCGGCTCGTCCCGAAATTCCAGCTCCAATCGGGGATCTGGGAAGTGACGGCCGGCCTCAACCAAGCCCGTTTCCGGGCGATCATGTCCGGAGAACCGGTCCGCGTCCGCTTCGTCACCTCGGGATTCGTCTTCGAGCGCTACGACGAGGCCGCGAAGATCTGGCGGACGGCGAGGACGGCCTCGCTCCCCGGCGTCACCGTCCAGGCCAACAACAGCCCCGTCTTCCATCCCGCGGGGACCGTGTCCGACCTGGCTTCGATCACGGTGTCCAACGCCCTGGGAACATACAGGATCACGATCGCGATAACGGGAAGGGTCAGGACGGCGCGGGTTAGTTGAGTCAAGGGACGAGCCTTCGGCTCGCCACTCGCCCGTGATTCATATCCACGGGCGAGTGCTGCGGCAGTGGACCCCCGGGCAAGCCCGGGGCCCCGGCCGCTGAGGAGATTTACAGCACGATGCTGTGGAGGTTCTTCATCAGGCTGGTGATGGTCTGAGCGGTTTCGTGATCGAATTCGACGCCTAATTCAAAGACATTCTCGGTTTCGTCGCGCTTGACCCATTTGACCTGGCCCTTCAGCCTGATGGTTTCCCGGGACCGGACGAGTTCGATCTTAAGCCGGAGGACGGTCCCCAACTCGAAAGGCACCGGCGAATGGATCCGGGCCCCTCCGATCGAAAGATCGCAGGTGACGACCTCGATTTCGTCGGAGATCATGGCCTTTTTGCCCTGCGACAAGGGCTTGATCACGGCCTTGTTCCACTGCTTGATACGCCGGTCTTTGCGCTTTTGCATGGTTCTCTGCCCCCCAGGCGGGTTCACATGGCGCCCTTGCCCAGGGAAACTTGGGGTTGTTCGGCCCTTGCCTTCCTGTCTATTTCGCGGTAGAGGCTTTTCATGATGGCCTGGAGGGTCGCCTGGTTACATTCCTGAAACTCGACCCCGAACTCATGGATGCTGGCTTTCTCGTTCCATCGGGACCAGCGGACGGCGCCGTCGATGCTGATCGCTTCCCGCGACCTGACGAGCTCGAGGTGGATGCATACGATGGCCCCGACGGGGAAACTCTCTTCGGACTGGATCCGCGCTCCGCCGACAGACAGGTCCCAGGCGTAGGCGTCGATGGGACAACGGGGCAGCTTCCCGTCCCCACCGGAGGCCGACTTGATGATGGCCTTGTTCCACTGCTCGAATCGGCGGTGCTTGCGTCTTTCCATGGCGGCACTCCCGTCAAAAGCTACGGATCAAGGGACGAGCCCTAGGCTCGCCACTCGCCCGTGATTCATATCCACGGGCGAGTACTGCGGCAGTGGACCCCCGGGCAAGCCCGGGGCCCCGGCCGCTGTGGGCTTCCCGGCCATTGTGAGGGGGGAAGAATACGGGGGCAATCACCCCTAGGGGTGATTCCGGCGGTGATTTCTTACTCCATTCGAGAACTGCGGGAGAACCGGCGAATCCTCAGGAGCTCCCTCAACATGGCCAGGGAGCCGCGGAAAAAGCGGACCCGGCTCGGCCGGGAATCGCGCCAGACGACCGGGACCTCGGCGACGAGATAGCCGAGCTCCCGGCAGAGGACCAGGACCTCGACGTCAAATCCGAATCCGTCGGTCCGGAGCCGCGAAAAAATGTCCATCGCCGCGGCCCTACGAAAAGCTTTGAAGCCGCACTGCGTGTCGCGATATCCCTTCAGCACGAGCAGCCGGACCAGCAAGTTAAAGACTTTCCCCATCAGCTCCCGAGGCCGGCGCTGGCGGACCTCGATGTCCGATCCCGGCAGGGCCCGCGAGCCGATGGCGACGTCGGCGTCCGCCTGGAGCGCGGCGAGCGCCTTGTCGAGCTCCCCGATGGGCGTCGACAGGTCCACATCCGAGAACAGGATGACCTCCCCCGAGGCCGCGAGGACTCCCTCCTTGACCGAGGCCCCCTTGCCCCGGTTGTTTTCACGCCGGATCACGCGCGAGGGAACGCGCCCGGCGAGCGCGGCGCCGGCGGCCTCCGCCGTCCGGTCGTGGCTCCCGTCGTCGACGACGATGACTTCCGAGACGAACGGCTTGCGGGCAAGGTAGGCGACGGTCGCATCTAGGCTGGCGGCGATCCGTGTTTCCTCGTTATAGGCGGGGAAGACGACGGAGAGGAAAACGCTGGTCGGGTCGCGGTCGCTCATGGGGCCTTTCCGGGAATGCGGCACGGCCATTCTATAAGATAAGCCGGAAGAGAATCAACTTCCCGTTGCATCCCGGCCGCGGGCCGGTATAAAATGACCTTCCTCGACCATGATCAATAACCGTCTGGAGGGACCCCCATGAAAAAGACAGCCGTCCGTCTGACCGTTCTCTGCGTCGCGCTGCTTGCGCTCGTCCCCGTGCTCACCGCGCAAGAGCCCTACAAACTCCCGCCCAAGGAGGTCATCGACATCGTCGACGCCCCGCCGACCCCCATGGTTTCCATGAGCCCGGCCCGCGACGTCATGGCCCTCATCGACCGCGAGTCGATGCCGTCCATCGCCTACATCTCCGAACCCATCCTGCGGATCGCCGGGATGCGCATCACGCCCGCGCTCAACAGCCGGCAGGTCCTGAGCTTCTCGACGGGCATCAGCCTCAAGGACATGAAAACCGGCCAGGTCCGGAAAGTCGCCCTGCCCGAGGGCTTCAAGTTCACCTTCCCCTCATGGTCGCCCGACGGACAGGGCCTCGCCTTCCTCCGCTACGTCGAAGGCGGCGTCGAGCTTTGGGCCGTCGACGTCAAGGCGGGAACGGCCAAGGCCCTGACGCCGGCCATCGTCAATGCCGTCCTCGGCCGGGCCGAATGGCTGCCGGACGGCCGACGCCTCGTCGTCTCGCTCGTCCCCGAAGGACGCGGCCCGGCGCCCGTTGCGCCGCGCGTCCCCGTCGGACCCGAGGTCCAAGTCTCCGGCGGCAAGGAGGCCCAGGTCGCGACCTACCAGGACCTGTTCAAGAACGCGTTTGACGAGGTCCTGTTCGACTATTACGCCACGTCCCAGACGGCCATCGTCGATGTCTCCACGGGCCAGGTCCGCAAAGTCGGCCTTCCCGGGATCTTCGATTCGATCTCGGTCTCCCCGGCCATGGATTACGTCCTCGTCGAGCGGATCAAGCGGCCGTATTCCTATTCGCTCCCCGCGTCCGGCTTCTCCCATTCCGTCGAGATCTGGAACATGGACGGCGGCCTGGTCAAGGTGCTGGCCGACCTCCCGCCGGAAGAGAACGTCCCCATCAACGGCGTCCCCAAGGGCCCGCGCGGCGTCAACTGGATGACCCACAAGCCGGCGACGCTCATCTGGACCGAGGCCCTGGACGAGGGCGACCCCAAAACGACGGTCCCCTTTCGCGACCACTATCTGACGCTCGCCGCGCCGTTCGCAGGCGAACCGGCAGAGGTTCTCAAGCTCAAGGAGCGGGCCGCCGGCATCACCTATTTCACTACGCTCGGAAAAGCCCTGGCCTCCCAGCGCGAGTGGAAGCGGAGCTGGCGAACGACCTTCCTCGTCGACCTGGCTAATCCGTCCACCGAACCGGTCAAGATCTGGGACATGAGCATGCGGGACAGGTATAAAGACCCCGGCCGTCCGGTGACGACGAGCCTCATGACCGGAGAGAGGGTCATCCTCCAGGACAAGGATTGGATCTACCTCAGCGGGTCCGGCTCCTCGCCCCAGGGAGACCATCCGTTCCTCGACCGGATGAACCTCAAGACGATGAAGGTCGAACGGCTCTGGCAGTGCCAGGACCCTGCGTACGAGTCCTTCGTCGACTTCCTCGGCACATCGAGGACCAAGTTCATCAGCAGCTACGAAACGAAGACGGCGCCCCCCAACTATTATCTCTATGACCTCAAGACCAAGAAGCGGACGGCCCTGACCGATTTCAAAGATCCGGCGCCTCAGCTGACGGGGATCCGCAAGGAGCGCATCACCTACAAGCGGGCCGACGGCCTGGAACTCAGCGGCACGCTCTATCTGCCCCCGGGCTACAAGCCGGGCACCCGCCTGCCGGTCGCCATCTGGGCCTACCCCATGGAATATGATTCCGTGTCGGTGGCCGGCCAGATCCGCGGCTCGGTCAATCGGTTCACCTTCTTCCGGGGGACATCCCAGCTCTTCTTCGTCACCCAGGGCTACGCCGTTCTCGACAACGCCGAGATGCCCGTCGTCGGCAGCCCCGAGACCGTCAACGACACCTTCGTCCAGCAGATCGTCTCCAACGCCGAGGCGGCCATCCGCAAGCTCGACGAGATGGGCGTCGGCGACCCGAAGCGGGTCGGCGTCGGCGGCCACAGCTACGGCGCCTTCATGACGGCCAATCTGCTCGCCCACTGCGATCTCTTCGCCGCCGGGATCGCCCGCAGCGGCGCCTACAACCGGACCCTGACGCCTTTTGGCTTCCAGAGCGAGCGGCGGACCCTCTGGGAGGCGCTCGATACCTACGTTAAGATGTCGCCGTTCATGTCCGCTAACAAGATAAAAACTCCGCTCCTGCTCATCCACGGCATGGCCGATAATAATTCCGGCACCTTCCCCATCCAGTCCGAGCGCCTGTTCGCCGCCCTGAAGGGCTTCGGGGCGACGGCCCGCTTCGTCTACCTGCCCTACGAGAGCCACGGCTATTCCGCACGCGAGTCGGTCCTCGACGTCCTCGCCGAAATGTTCGAATGGTTCGATCGCTACGTGAAAAATAAAAAATGAAGCGGGGATTTCCACAGACTTTGTGCATAACCCTGTGGAAAAAGCGCCTGACTCCGATTCTAAAGAACTGTCAGGCCCACAGTTTTGATAAATTGCACACCGAATGTGCAGAGGAAGCTTCGGAGCGAAGGAGCGGGCGATGAGAAGAAGCCGGCGGTCTTCGACGGGATTCGTCGTGTTGGCTCTTCTGCTGGCGGCGGCGTGCGGCGCGCCGGCCCCCGAGCCGTCTTCGGTATCGCTCAAGATCCTCGTCTCGAACGACGACGGCATCGACGCGCCGGGGATCCTGGCCCTCGCCGAGGCGCTCCTTCCGCTGGGGACGGTGACCGTTGCCGCTCCACGGGACCCCCGCAGTGGCGTCAGCCACGGCGTGACCTCCGACCGATCGATCGCCGTCCAGGAAAGCGAGCAACTGGGCATGACCTGGTTCGCCATCGACGCCCTGCCGGCGACCTGCGTCCGTCTCGCCCTGGAGAACCTCCTCCCCGAGAGGCCGGACCTCGTCGTTTCGGGGATCAATAGGGGCGAGAACCTGGGCACGGTGACTTTCTACTCGGCCACGGTCGCCGGCGCCAGAGAAGCGGCTTTGCTGGGCCTGCCGGCCATAGCTGTCAACCTCGCCGCCGGGAAGGACATGGACTACTCGGTGGCCGCCGGGATCACGGCCGATATCGTTCGGGCGCTCGGACGAGACGGGATCGGCAAGGGCACGTTCCTCAACATCAACATCCCGGACCTGCCCAAAGCGAGTATCCGGGGCGTTCGGGTCACCCGGCAGGACACGCGGGCCCCGATCGAGCTCTTCGAGAAGACCGTTTCGCCCGATGGCGCGACGGAATACAAACCGTCTTGGAAGCACCTCGTGCCGGCCGACGAGGACACTGATATCTGGGCCGTGCGCAACGGTTACGTCTCGGTGTCCGTTTTCGGGATCGACCAATCGGCCGCCACGGGCGCGTCGGCGCGGAAGTCTCTCAGACGCCTCGAAAAGCTCGCCTGGAAATAGGCCGACTCCCCGCCGATACGGCACCATCCGGGTTCGAATCGGGCGCGATCCGGCATTCATACGGGGGAGGCAGGGGGTTGACATCAGCCTAAACCGTTGATATTCTTGGCACCGCACCAGTAAAGGGGCCAGCCATGTCCAAGTGCCCTAACTGTTCGGGGGAAAACGCCGACACGCAGCGCTTCTGCGGGGAGTGTGGGACTCCGCTCCCCACGGACACTCGTCAAACCCAGAGCTACCCCGAATCCGCCAAGGCCTCCCTCGGGCAGATCGCCGGACTCCAAACGGGGGCTCTTTTCGCCAAGCGCTATCAGATCATCGAAGAGCTGGGCGCCGGCGGGATGGGCCGCGTCTACCGCGTAGCGGACAAGACGCTCGGCGAGGAGATCGCCCTCAAGCTCATCCGGCCGGATATCGCCTCGGAAAGGGAAATCATCGAGCGCTTCAAGACGGAGCTCAAGCTCGCCCGCGAGGTCGTCCATAAGAACGTCGCCCGGATGTTCGACTTCAACGAAGAGGGCCGCATCCCCTACATCACCATGGAGTACGTCCGCGGGGAGAATCTGAAGCGCCTCATCCGGAAGGTCGGGCGGCTCTTCGCCGGTCAGGCGATCCCCATCGCCCGCCAGATCTGCGAGGGGCTCACCGAAGCCCACCGCCTCGGCATCGTCCACCGCGACCTCAAACCCCAGAACATCATGATCGACGAGGACGGCCAGGCGAAGATCATGGATTTTGGGCTGGCCCGGCTGCTGAAGGCCGGGGAAGGATCCGACAGCATGGCCACGCCCGGGACGCCGGTCTACGCTTCTCCGGAGCAGAGCAAGGGACTGCCCCCGGACGCCCGGTCGGATCTTTACTCCCTCGGCGTCCTCCTCTATGAAATGCTGACCGGGGCCTTGCCGTTCAAAGCGGCGAGCGCTCGCGAACTCCTCCAGAAGCACCAGGCCGAGATCCCGCGGGACCCCCGCGAACTCAACCCCGGCATCTCACCCGGACTGAGCCAGGTCGTCATGAGATGCCTGGAAAAAGACCCTGGGGCGAGATTCCAGAGCGCGGCGGAAATTCGCGAAGCTCTCGACGGTCTGCCGACCCCCGGGCCGCGAACGGATACGGAAATTGTCGTTCCTCCGCCGCCAGGACGCCGCTTGGCGCGACCGGCCATCATCACGGCCCTTCTCGCGCTCGCGGGCTACGGAGCTTACCGGTTGTTCTTCGCTGGCCCCGAGGTCATGCCTGCCACGAGCACCATCGCCGTTCTCCAGGCCTCGGACAGTTCGCCCAGCTCCCCAGCTCCCAGCTTTGCCCTCGAGCTCCAGGACGCCCTTTCGACCAAGCTCGCCGGGATCTCGAGCCTGATGGTTGTCCCCAAGCTGACGGTGAACGCGGTCGACACCACGGGCAAATCCTCCAAGGAGATCGGCCGGCTTCTCAATGCGGATTATCTCCTAGAGCCGACCTTCCGGATCGAGGGGCCAAAGCTCTTTCTCAAGACCGAACTCATCAACGCCCGGCGGGACCATCCGGCCAGGAACTACGAGCTCGTCCGGGACGCCGGCGACTTCTCCTCCATCAAGGATGACTTCTGCCGGGGAATTTCGACCATCCTCCGCGGCGACATCGCCGAGGACCGGCTACGGAAAACGAATAAGGGCGTTTCCAACAATCTCGACGCCCGC
>CAZZCH010000096.1:0-11888 GCA_964652895.1 uncultured Eubacteriales bacterium | reverse complement strand
AGCCCGCCGCCCCCGACGGGAACGAGGACGTCATGGAAACAGGCGGTGTCGGCGGCGAGTTCGAGCCCGACCGTCCCGGCGCCGAAAACGATATCCCAGTCGTTATAAGGGGAAACGAAGACCCGTCCCGTCCGTCCGGCGAATTCCCGGGCGATCGATTCGGCCTTATCGCAGCTCGCTCCCCGGACCTCGATGTCGACCCCCAGGTCCTCGATCCGTTTTCTCTTGACCTCCGCCACCGTGGTCGGAAGGAATAGCTTCAGGCCGATCCCCTCGAGCCGGGAGGCATGACTGATGGCCAGGCCGTGGTTTCCCGTCGAAGCCGAGACGACGCCCCGATCCCTGTCCGCGTCGGAGAGCGAACGGAGCTTGTTGAGCGCGCCCCGCAGCTTGAACGAACCCGTGGTCTGATCGCACTCCCACTTGACGTAAACCCGGACGCCCGTCTCCCGGCTCAACGGCCCGGAATACTCGAGCGCCGTCCGCCGGATGTCGGACGCGATCCGTCCATCCGCCTCTCTGACCGCAGCCTCGAAATCGACCCTCTCTCCCGTCATGCTTGCCCTCCGCACATTACCTTAACACAAATGGGAATCCTGATCCCAAGCCCGATAAAGCGAAAAGCCCGCCGGCCAGCGTCGCGCGGCCGTCTCAGAGATAGTGACCTAAAAGAACCCGGCGCGCTTCAGGGCTTCCTGAGAGATCCTGTTGCCCGGTCCGTCGCCCCGGGAGACACAGACGGCGACCTTATTTTCAGTGGCGGCGACGATCTCAGCGATGTCCTGGTGACTGAATCCCGGACAAAGCAGGATGGACTCGATCTTTTTTTCTCTGAAGAGGCGCGTGCTGACTTCCAAGGCTTCAGCCTGGTTTTTGACGATGACCACATCGAGCTGGTATTTGCCGGTGTCGATAAAACAGTGATGCTTGTTTTTGTCCGCGTCCGGAGCATGGGCGAGAAAGAGTGTCTTGAACGCCATGGGTTTGCCCTCCTGTGTTGATATTGCCCCAAATGAAAAGCTATTGCAATAATTTCACATGGTCACTTTGAGGCTGAAGCCTCCGGCCAAAGATTGCGGTTTCGTCTTGATGTGCAGAATTCCCCGCCGGTCCCCCGGATCGAAGAACCAGCCTTCGGGAGCCGATTCAAATGCGGCCTTCGCCTCAAAGGCCGGCAGCACCCTCTCGGCCAACTTCACATCCGCCGGCCCTCTCGGGACATGAAGATCCACGAGATAGGACCGTTTTGTCGGCATGTCTTGATATCGCCCCTTGGCCATTCCGACCTTGACGGAGATTTGGGCCTTGGGCACGTCCAGATCTTTCGGCGACTCCACCTCGATCAGCGTCCGGGCGAATGCGCCTGTCCGGTATTGCCGGGTCAGGCCGTCATCTTCATAGAGATCGAAGCTCGTCTTGCCGAAGGGATAGACATCCAGGGTCACGGGATCTTTGGGCTTCTCACGGTCATAGAGCATCTCCGGGTACATGGGAACGATCGCCCCGGCCTTGACGAACATCGGAAGCTTGTCGAGAGGCGCCGCATAGCCGTTCAGGACCAGAGGCCCGTTGAATTCCGCGCCGTTCCAATAGTCGACCCACTTGCCCGCCGGCAGATAAATATCGTTGCGCACGATCGTGTCCTCGTAAACGGGTGCGACCAGGAGCCATTCGCCGCTCATGAACTGGTATTGTGTCCGCTTCGACCATGTCACCGGATCGTCGGGGAACTCGAGAACCATCGCGCGTACCGTCGGCACACCCGTGTCGTAGGCCTCCCGTGTGTAAGTGTAGATGTAGGGGGTCAGCCGCATCTTGAGCTTGAGGTATTTGCGGTTAACGCTCGTGTAGGGTTCCCCGAAGATCCAAAGCTGCTTCATGAGATTGGTCTGCTTCGACCAGCCGCTGATGATCATCAAGACGGGCGTGAGGCACTTCCACTGCAGATCCCGGACCTGGGTCTGCGCACCGCCGCCGAATATGCCGTCGACGTCTCCCGTGGCCGCGTTGAAACCTGATAAGCCGGCTCCCAGTATCGAGGGGATATGGAAACGGATGTATTCCCAGTTGCCCGATTGGTCGCCCGACCAGATCGTCGAATAGCGTTGCGCTCCCGACCAGGCACATGTCGACCAGACGAAGCCGCGGGCATCGCTGTTTTTCTCGATGCCTTCATAGGCGTCGCGCATGCCGTTGAGGGCGAACTGGTAGCCGCGACCGACCCAGGCCACATCCAGTTTCATGACGCGCGAACCGAATACGCTGACTTCCTGGGCGATGCGCTCGAGCCCTTTTTCCGTCCACAGCCCCGTGTAGAAACCACGTTTGTGCAGCTCCTGGATGGTGGTGTCAAGGTCGACATACCCGCAACCGTAGCCGTCGTTAGGCAGGATCCAGCCCCCCGGCATATCCTTCTGGCGATAGACATCGGCGACCTTGCTGATGACGTCGGGAGTCTTGCCGTTCTTGTTGTAGCAGTCCGCGTCCCCGAATTCGAGCCCCCAGCGCGGCGGGAAAAAGGGACGGCCGGTGACGAGAGTGTAACCATCGAGGATCTTCTTGAGCGAAGGACCGTAGAAATAGTAGCAGTCAAACCGGGCTTCATCATGGGACAGGCTGAGCGGCGACAAAAAGTCGTATCTGCCCGGTGCCATGGTGTTGCGGAAGGCGCCGTAACCGGCCGTGCTCATGTAGAAAGGCGCCGGATTCGGCGTGGTTCCGTCTCCCCACCCGCGGGTGTTGAGCCGGATATTGACGGATGTGTCGCGATGGGAAAAATAGCCGTTCTGCATGCCGCCGCCGTAGAAATTTTCGTTCTCGCCTCGTTTCAGGGTTTGCACCGCGGCAGGGCCGTAGGTTAACGGCCGGGTCTCCTGCCAAACCACCACGGCATTATCCTTGTCGAAAAGGGCAAAGCGCAACGGCCTTTTATAAATCCGCAGGACACATTCCCTGCTGTCGACTCGGTAGTACTCGCCGGCGTCGCGCCACGAAACCATGATCGGCGCTTCTCGATAAACGACGATCTGGGCGTCTTCCGGCGCCGGCTGCGCCTCGGTGAACTCCCCATCGGGCCCAAGCCAGATCCTGAAGATGTCATCCCGATAGAAGATCACCCTTAACTGGTCGGGCCCGGCGGTAATAGTGAACACGCGATCCTTGAGTTCGAAGTTCGTGATATCGCCGAGCGTTATGCTTCGGCCGCGTGGCGGGGTCTGGCGCGCGCCTGCGCCACGCTGCCCCTGAGGCCGCGCCTGTTCAGATTGCTGGGATGAGTGCGCCCCCGACGGCAGCAAACCGATACAGATCAAGCCGATCATAAGAAATCTTTTGGGATACGTCATGCGGATACTCCTTCCCTCACTCGATCGTCTTCGCCCCAACGGTCGTCATAATCGGCTATCCGTTGGGAGTATATCATAGCTCCGTTCCGGCGGCTTAACGGCCACTTCTTTGAAGGTTTCCGTCGTCGGCCCGCCTCTCCCCTGCCCACAGAAAGCCCCTCCGCCGAATTGTGAATTGCCCCGGGCGAGGGTACAATGGAGTCCGCATGGCCAAGTATTACGTCGGGACGGCGGGCTGGAGCTACGAGGACTGGGACGGCATCGTCTATCCGGTCCCGAAGGCCCGTGGTTTCCACGCCCTGCCCTACCTCGCCGATTACATCGATATCGTCGAGGTCAATAGCACCTTCTACCGTCCGGCGAGCGCCGCCCTGGCTCGTTCCTGGCTCAAGAAGATCGAAGATCGGCCCGATTTCCTTTTCGCGCTGAAGCTCCACCAGGTCTTCACTCACCAGCGAAAGGACTTCACTCAAAAGGACGTCGACGAATTCAAGACCGCGGCCGACCTCATCCGCCTGCAGGGCCGGCTGGCCGCTCTCCTCCTCCAGTTCCCTTGGTCCTTCGCCAACACCCCCGCGAACACCGACTACCTGCTCCGGCTCTTGGGTTTTTTCGCCGGATACCCGCTGGCTGTCGAGGTCCGTCACGGCAGCTGGGACGGGGACGGCTTCTACGCACTCCTCCGCGAGAACGGAGCCGCCTTCTGTAACATCGACCAGCCCGTCTTCAAGAACTCGATCGAACCCTCGGCCGTGAGCACCTGCCCCGAGTTCGCCTACGTCCGCTTCCACGGCCGGAATTATAAGAACTGGTTCCGGGAGGGCGCCGGCCGTGACGCCCGCTACGATTATCTCTATGCCAAGGATGAACTCGGGGACTGGATCGAGCGGATCAAGGAACTCGGCAAGAAGAGCGGCAAGGTCTACGTCATCACCAACAACCATTACCGGGGGCAGGCCCTGGCCAACGCCCTCCAGATCCGGAACATGATCACCGGCGACAAGGTGGACATCCCCGAGCTTCTCCTAGAGAAGTACCCCGTTTTACGCGAGATCGTCCGGAGGATCCGGGCCGGCCAGCGGGACCTCTTCCCCGAGGACGGAAGCGGCGCGGGAGACGGATCATGAACTGGTGGGAAACGGACTTCCTCGCTGTAAGAGACAACAAGCTTTGGATCGCCGGGCAGAGCGCCGAGTCCCTGGCCAAACGCTACGGCACCCCGCTCTACGTCTACGGCAAGGAGCGCATCCTCGAGAGGTACGCTCGCCTCGACAACGTCCTGGCCCGCCATTCCCCGCTTCCCGCCCATATTTGTTTCGCCATGAAAGCCAACCCGCACCGGGGCATTCTCCGGCTCCTCCAGCGGCGAGGCGCCTGGATCGACGCCGTCTCCCCCTGCGAGGTCGAAACGGCTCTCAAGGCCGGTTTTCCGGCGGAGCGCATTCTGTTCACGGGAACGAGCGTCAGCCGGGCCGACCTGCGGCGGCTGTTCGCCATCGATGGACTGACTGTCAATATCGACGCCGCCGAGCAGCTCGACCTCATGAGCGAGGTCCGGCGGGCCGAGTTCCCGTCCAAGCCCATCCGGGTGTTCGTGCGCTGGAACCCGGGCATCGGCCGCGGCTTCAACGCCCGCGTCATCACCGCCGGCAAGAGGTCGTCGGACGGTACGCCCGTCAAGTTCGGCGTCGAAGACAAAAAGGTCGTCGGGGTCTTCGCCCGGGCCCGCCGGCTCGGCTTCCGCCCGGTCGGCCTGCACCAGCACCTCGGTTCCGGCTGGGTCCGGGAGGATTACGGCATGGTCCAGACGGCCGTGAACCGTCTGGTCCGCAAAGCTCTGGAGGTCGAGAGGGCGGGCTTCCCGCTGGAATTCCTGGATTTCGGGGGCGGCTTCGGTCCCCGCTATCTGAAAAACCGCTCCGTTTTCCCCCTCGAGGATTACGTGGCTTATCTCTCCGCCGCCATCGCCAGGGCCGGACTTTCGGTCAAGGCTCTGGCCATTGAACCGGGAAAGTACCTGGTCGGGGACGCCGGGGTGCTTCTCCTGGGGATCGAATACGTCAAGGAGAGCTATGGCAACATCTTCGCCTGCGTCGACGGCGGGACGTTCAATACCGTGCCGCAGCCGGCCATCTATCTCCAGGCCCACCATGAGATCGTCAACGCGTCCCGGATCGAAGGGCAGGCCAAGGCCCGCATCACGGTCGCCGGGAACCTCTGCGAAGCCGGGGATATTTTCGGACGGGAACGGTCCATGCCCCTCCCTGTCAGCGGTGATCTCCTCGCCGTCCTGAGCGTCGGCGCTTACTGCCGGAGCATGGCCTCGAACTTCAACCTACGGGAAATCCCACGCGAGGTCCTCATCTGAGGCCTTTGCCTCAGCTTAGGGCTGTCGTCACGGCCGCCCTTTTTGTCTTCCGGTCGTCACGGCCGCCCATTTGCCTTCCAGCCGTGACGGCTCACTTCTTCAGGAAGGCGACGATCTCCCCGATGTCGGGGAGCTGCGGGACTTCATAGATCTTGATAAAGACGATCCGGCCGTTTTCGTCGACGACGATGTTGGCCCGCTCGGAGAAGCCGTCGTCTTCGCGGAAAAGTCCCATGACGTGGGCCACGGCGCCATGGGGCCAGAAATCGCAGAGCAGCCGCGTCTCCTTGATGCCCAACTCCTTGGCCCAAGCGTGCTTGGTCGGGAACGAATCGACGCTGATACCGACCGCGACGGTCTTGAGTCCGTCGAAGACGGCCTTCTGGCTCTCGAGCCCTCTCATCTGGTCGGCGCAGACGGGCGTCCAGGCCAGCGGATGAAAGGACAGCAACACGCGCCGGCCGGCGAATTCGGAGAGCCGAAAATCCCGGTTGTGATGGTCCTTCAGCGTAAAGTCCGGCGCGATGTCCCCTTCCCAAATGGTTTTCGTGTTTCCCATCTCTATTCCTCCCCAATAACGGGCGTCAAGAGCGCCCACCCATCGGCCCCAGTATGTCACGCCCCTCGATGAAAAACAAGGGGGGCTGGAGCCGGCCCCGCGGAACTCGCGCCCCCCCGACGTCTCATGTATAATGTGCGCTTAAACCAAGGAGGCGACTATGCGCGCGATAAACTCGAAACTGTTGGCCCTGCTCCTACTTGCTGCTGTCGGCTTATGTTCCGGCCAGGAGGCCCCAGCGCAGGACACACCGAAACCGTCCGAACCCCTCTTCGTCCGCATCACCGTGTACCCGACGGTCAGCCTGTCGCGCTACGACTTCAACAACGATATCGACGTCACCGATATCCGGATCTACGTCGAAATCCGCCGCGGCTCCCTGGAAGGGCCAAGCGTGGCCGATGCCCGCGTCTCGGCCCTCGCCGAAGACCTGGATTACCAGACCGACCATTACGAAAAGAGGATCATCCTCAGGAAAGACAGCCTCCCGGCGGAGGTGGAAGTCGAGATCGCCGACAAGAACCGGCCCGTCATCAGGGAGAAGTTCCCCCTCCTCTCCTGGCTCGCCCTCACGGATCCGCTGCCGGCCGTTCTCGAAGCGGCGAAGGACCTGCCGATCCGCTGGCAATTCAGCCGCTTTGCCGCCCCGGTCGACATTCTCGTCTACGATTTCAAGACGGGCAAGGCACTCTTTCGCCGAAACCACGTCGCAGAGACTTCGAGCGTGGTCCCCGCCGCCGCCGTCCCCGCTGCGACCATCGTCCGGATCCGCGTGATCCAGTCCTGGTTTTACAAACGGTTCCTCGGGGGCAAGGCCTACGCCCGCGGCTCGGAGGTCAACATCATCCCCTGGTCCCAAGTCTTCATCCGCACGAAATAGCCGGCCCAAGGACATCGATCATGAAAGCTCAAGCCTCCCATCAGGCCCTCATTCCGTTGTTCGGCCTCCTTCTCGGTCTCGGCCTCCTCGCTCCCCGCTTCGCGGCGGCCCAGAACAACGGGGGGCCGGTCAGTCCCCAGGACGAGCTGCGGAGCATCGCCCCCAACGTCTACCTCGACTGCGACAGGCGGACCTGCGATTTCGACTATATCAAGACTGAGATCACCTTCGTCAATTACGTCCTCGACCGCCAGAGCGCCGATGTCCAGATCATCGTCACCCGCCAGCAGACCGGGAGCGGGGGCAACGAATACACGCTCACGTTCCTCGGGCTGAAGACGCACAAGGGACAGGACGCGACCCTGAGATATTATTCGAAGCCGACGGACACGGAAGACCAATTCCGCCAGGGACTCGTCAACGTCCTCAAGCAGGGACTCATCCCCTATGTCTACGACACTCCCCTTGCCGAGTTCATCTCGATCAGCTACGCCCAGAAGAGGGAGTACCGCCCGACGCCCGAGTCGGACCCCTGGCATTATTGGGTCTTCAGCCTCGGGCTCCGAGGGAACGGCGAATTCGAAACCCAGACCGAAAAATATAGCTACCAGGTCAACCTCTCGGCCAACAGGACGACCGAGAAGATCAAGTTCCGATTCTACGCCAGCACCAATTATAACCACCGCGTTTACGACATCCCCGACGAAGAACCGATCCTCAGCATCAGCAAACGGAAGAACCTCTCGACGTCATTCGTTAAAAGCATCGACGGCCACTGGTCCTGGGGGATCAGCGCGAGCCTCTATTCCTCGACCTTCGACAACGCACGGCTCTATACCTCTGTCGGGCCGGCCGTCGAATACAACATCTATCCCTACTCTGAAGCTACGCGGCGGGAGCTCCGCATCCAGTACCGCCTGAGCTTCTCCCAACGGGACTATTATGAGGTCACGATCCTCGACAAGGAAAAAGAAAGTCTCTTCAGCCAATCCCTACAAGCGGTCCTGGAGATCAAAGAGACGTGGGGGTCGATCGGGGCCTCCGTCCAAGGCCAGACATTCCTCCACGACTTGAGCAAGAACAACCTCCGGGCCGAGCTCGGTTTGTATATCAACCTATTCAAAGGGTTCTCATTCAACGTCAGCGGGCGGTATACCCGGATCCGCGACCAGATCTCCCTTCCGGGTCGGGATTTCACGCCGGAGGAGATCCTGCTCGAGCTCAAGCGCCTGGCCACGGGATACAATCTCCGCTTCGAGGTCGGCCTCAACTACCGCTTCGGGTCGATCTACAGCAACGTCGTCAACCCGCGATTCGGGAACATGTAGCCCCGGCCGGAAATCGAGGGACGCCCGCTATCGGACCGCGGGTGGCGCGAAGTCCGCCGCGGGAGAGGCCTTGGTGATCTTGACCGCCACGGGCCAGTTCGGTCCCCAGGTCAGCCCCTGTTTGTCGGAGCTCCCGGCCTTTTCGCCCGGTTCGGCGGGAGCCTTGACCAGGCGGATGGTCTGCTTCCGGGTGACGGCGATCTTCAGGCCGGCCGGCGTTTGTTCCCAAGGACAATCCCCCTCCTGACCGAGAAGCGTGACCTTGGTTTCGGGCGAAGCCGCGACGGACTTGAGGACGAGACTCCGGGCGTTCTTCTCGAGCCCGGCCAGGGCGTAGACGGTCCCCTCGGCCCGCTTCCGGGTGAACCAGACGTCGCCCTCGTTGGTGACGGCCCAGGGCCGGACGCCCCTGACCGCTTCGCCGTTGAGCATCATCCACAGGCTCAGGTCGCGGAGCAGGTCTTCGTCGCCCGGGGCGATCCGTCCGTCGGGCCTGGGCCCGATGTTCAGGAGCATGTTGCCGCCGCGGGCCCGGATGTGGATGAGGTTCTCGATGATCTCCGCCGAGGGCCGGACTTCGGCGCCCGGGAGGAAAGACCACTGGTAGCTCGTGGTCAAGCAGCTTTCCCAGGCATGATCGGCGGCCTGTCGCGGGATCTCCTGCTCGGGCGTCGGGATCTCGCCGCGGCCGATGAAGACGTCCTGGCGGACCCGCCAGGCGTGTTTTTTGAGGGGCTCGCACTGGCCGTCGAACCAGAGCATGAAGATATCGCCGTAGCGGGTCAGGAGCTCCTCGATTTGGCCGCGTTCATAATCGACGAAGTTCATCCGTTTCGGGCCGAACGGAGCCGCGCTTTCGAAATCCGGCTTATAAATGTGGCCGGTGCGTTGTCCCGTTTCCCACTGGTAGCGGAAATCGCCCGGCGAGTAATAGAAACCGACGAGGAAGCCCTCCTTGCGGAAGGCCTCGGCGACCAGGCCGGCGATGTCCCGGCCGAAGGGCGTCCGGGTGACCTTGAAGTCACTGAGCTCCGTGTCGAACATGCAGAACCCGTCGTGGTGCTTGGCCGTGAAGACGACATATTCCATCCCGGCGAGCTTGGCCAAGCGAGCCCATTCGGCGGGGTCGAAGGCTGTCGGGTCAAAGGATTCGGCCAGGCCGTAATATTTCTTGATGAAGTCGTCCGAGGCGTTGTAGAGAGGCCAGGAGATCTCCGTCCCCACCTGGGAGTTCGGTCCCCAGTGGATGAACAGGCCAAGGCCGGCGTCGCGAAAGATCTCGGTTTTGCCGGGGTCGTTAGACAGGCGAACGGCATCTTCGGGCAGAAGAGGGACGGCGCTTTTTTCCGCCGCGACCGGGGCGGGCTCCTTCCCGGAACAGCCGAAGTATCCGATGACGGCGCCGGCCAGCATCAGGATGAGGACGCTTCTCCGAAGGCGAGGGGATATTGAGGCGGGCATGGGGACCTCCTTCGTCCCTCCCTTTTATCGGAATGGGGAGGGAAAATCAACCCGCTCGCCATGTCCCGATATCCGGGGCACGCTCAGGGTTGATACTGAGCGGAGCTTGGCGCCGGCGAACGTATCAATCCGTTCGTTCCCCCCTGCGCCGCGTTGACCGCGCCGTTCGGGCGTTCTATAATCCGGCCGTGACCTCCAAAGAGCGGATGCTCCGCGCCCTTGCCCGGGAGAAGCCCGACCGCCTTCCCGTGACCGTCCACCAGTGGCAGAAATACCATCTCGACACCTTCCTGGGCGGGCTATCGGACCTCGAAGCGTTCGCGATGTTCGGCCTGGACGCTTCGATCCAGTATTTCCAGGACATGGGCCAGTTCTGGCTGACGGACGCCGATTTCACTAAGTTCTCGACGCCCGAATGGCGGGATGAAGCGGAAGTCCTGAGCGCCGACCCCGACAACCACGTCTGCCGCCACACCATCACCACGCCGGGCGGCAAGCTGACCTACCGGACCGAGAGCAACCGGATGACGACCTGGATCTCGGAATACCTGATCAAGCACGACGACGATATCCGCCTCATCGAAAGGTACATGCCCGTCCCGAAGCTCGACCCGGCCCCGGTCAGGCGGGCCTACGACGAGGTCGGCGACCGGGGCATCCTGCGCGGCTTCGTCTGGGGCGACCAGGCCGGATGCTGGCAGCACGCCGCCTGCCTCATGGACACCCAGGCCCTGATCCTACGAACGTTCGACGGCCCGGGCTGGATCCACGAGCTCCTCGCGATCCTGCTCGAAAAGAAGCTCCGTTTCATCGAATCCATGAAGGGGGCGCGCTTCGACCTCATCGAGACGGGCGGAGGGGCCGCGTCGTCGACGCTCATCTCCCCCGCCCTCCATAAAGAGTATTGCCTGCCCTATGACCGGAAGATGCACGACGCCCTTCACTCGCTCGGTTTTACCGTCGTCTATCATACCTGCGGCGGGACGAAAGGCATCGAAGAGCATATCGTCGCCAACGGCTGTGACGTATCAGAGACTCTGGCCCCGACCTCGATCGGCGGCAACCAGGAGCCGTGGGAGTTCAAGGCTAAAATAGGCCGACGCCTGGCCCTCATCGGCGGCCTTGACCAGTTCAACATTCTGACCGAGGGCTCACCGGAAACTATCCGAAACAAGGTCTTCGAGCTGTTCGAGAAGGTCGGTTACGAGGGGGGCTACATCCTATCCTGCTGCGACCACTTCTTCGAAACGCCGCCCGAAAACCTCCGCCTCTACGCCGAGGCGGCCCGCGCCTGTATTTATTGACGCCGCGTTCTGCGGGGCTCGCCGCTCATGCTGCTCTCACTTGGTTTCCCGCCACGCCCAGTCGTCGTCTTTTTCCATGACCATCTGGGTGATCATGTAGGTCGACCGGCCGCCGTCGTCTTTCTCGTTCGACCCCAAGCTGTAGACGATGAAGCCCTCCCCTTCCCGTCGGTAGATGAGCGGCTTGCCGGTGAACGGGTCGATGGGAACTTCGGACAATAGTCCCGGAACCAGCGCCTCGAGGTTTTCCGGGTATTCCCCGTGCCGACTCTTGTACACCCGGCAGGCCAGGCCCGTCCGGGCGGCCGAGAGACTCGCTTCGAGCATGGCGCGTTTCAGAAAAAACGTACCGTAAGCACCACCGTCCCTAAAACCAGTGATTCTAAAATACCAGGGCACATCATCCGAATCCCCGGCATCCGTCCCAACGAATTCCCTCTGTTTGAAATACGGTTCATCGGCTATCTGCTCCCAGCGGTACAAGTGCTTGATTCGCCAAATAACCTCCGACTTTATGACAGGCCTTATAAGCCAATAGAAAAAGCGATCAATTCTCTTTTCATAGACCATCACTCTGGCTTTTCCCTTGATCAGATCGGAACCCTGCTCCAGGCTGGAAACCCTCTCTCCCGATATCGATTGAA
>CAZZCH010000095.1:0-12056 GCA_964652895.1 uncultured Eubacteriales bacterium | reverse complement strand
AAATCAATACGTTACGGGGGGGAACAGCTTTTTTTATGAATAATTGAGGCTAAGTGCCTTATTATCAATATTATATGATTTAGCTTTTAATGGTCAGAACTCCCTTACTCCAGTAGGCTCTAAGTTTTTTCGGAAAGCAATAAAACCTTATGTAGAGATGTTCTTCCGCCTTGAATCGTTTATCTCTCTTAGATAAAAGCTTAACAGCTTCTTGGGCGATTTCCTCGAGCTTATCGGGACCTGGAAAATCTGCCGGGATAGGAAAGATATTGAACTCCATGATTACCTTATGTTTGCCTACAACCCGAATGTTGGGGAAAGGAGCTGAAGTTCTTTTTGAAAGTTCCATCCCTATTCCTTGCATCTCAGGCATGGTTTCTATTTGATTTCTTTCTCCGGACAGCAGGAACACAAGTTGCAGAACACTCGAGATATATTCTCGGATATTTGCTTCCGGAAGGCTCTGGGGAAGATGGCCAGATTTATGGATTATCTCGTTTCTCCAGTTTATCGTTGCAAGCACTTTATTAAACTCGATTTTCTTTATATCGTCAGGATGAAGGCACAGGTCTAACAGCCCCGAGATACGTGCAGATAGTCCTAACTGTGGCCGTAAAAACTCCTTTATTCTATGAGGGGGGATTTTCTTATACGAAGCCAAATAGCCATTTAGGAATTGGCTCGTCACGATATCGAGACACAAAACGGATTCCACAACGGCCATACGATAATTTCGTTGATGAAGATACTCAAAGCAATTTACAACGAATTCCTGCTCAGGCGAAGGATTTATATCATCTTGAATCGATTCCTCGATATCAGGCCACAATGTAGATTCAAGCTCCCCAATGTCATCTGGAAACAGCATCCAGAGAAAATCTTTTGCTGGGTCTTCCTTATGAAGACGTGACCAATTCTCCCCATCGTCAGATACCTCAACTGCCCATCTTCTGAAAAGCTTCTCAGCTTCGGATTCTAGGGGATTAATTTCCTTCGCGGTCGAAACAACACCTGCATTCCGGATACTACGCAAAACACAATTCATCACGGAAACCATCAGTCTTAGTAACTGTGGAAACTCTGCTTCCTGAATACTCGCTGGCTTGATGTCTTCGATAAAAAAGCTAATTGCTCTGACTGTGCTGAAGAAAACCTCTCCTTTGTCAGGAGTCTGGATTGACTTCGGCTTATCTCCAGGTAGCCCGTACCTAACGGCTGAACCCTTATGCATGAATTCACCAGCTAAGTTTAGAGCATCCGGAGATGGGCAATTGATAAAAAGAGCCAAAGGATAATGCCATCTAATTTTCATCTTGTCCCCTGTCTCCAGTATGAGGAGTGTGTGTCGTCAGGCGGTTTCGGACTCGCGTGCTGATTTCCTAAGCTACGGATTCCGTCCTTCATGATAATTTAGCTGACGCCGTTTGGCAAGGCTTCAAGCATCGCCATCCGGTTCAACTCCCTCCTAGCCTTCATGATTTTCTCAGTTCTGAATTTAGGGGGGCCACTCTCTTAAATAGAGGATTGGACTCCGGATACAAGGGTCGGAGGTTCGAATCCTCTACATGCCGCTTTGATCTTTCGCAATAATGTCTGATTGAATTCCTCGCCTAAGAGGTGGTATCTTGATCGGGGACAGGTCAAGACACTACGCTCCCCGGAGGAGATTCGAGCGGATATTCTGGCGATAGAGAAGGAGACTGACGGACTGATTACCGAAATCGTTAGGGGAGGCAAACAATGAGGGAAATACGCGGTGATGCGAAGACGGTCCGCCAGCTCCTTGGGGCAGCGAAATATAATATCGACTACTATCAGCGTGAGTTCAAATGGCAGACCAAGCAGGTGGTCGAGCTTATTGACGACTTGGCCAACATGTTTCTTGAGAGCTATGAATCAGAAGACGACCGGAAAAAGGTAGCCGAATACGGTCATTACTTTCTTGGCTCGATCATTATCAGCGATAAAGACGGACATAAGTTCATTATCGATGGCCAGCAACGGCTAACCTCATTGACATTGCTTCTAATTCGGCTGCACCACCTGCTTCAGGAACCTGAGCAGAAAGGACAGGTAGCCGAGTTGATCTTTTCCCAAAAGTATGGGAAGAAGTCCTTCAATCTCGACGTGACTGAGCGCGTTGCCTGCATGGAAGCTCTATACTCGGGTGATGCGTTTGACGAAAATGACCAGCCCGAGTCGATCCGTAACATTATTGCTAGATATGCTGACATAGAGGAACACCTTCCCACTGAACTTCAAGGCGAAGTGCTCCCATATTTCGTTGATTGGCTAATCGAGAATGTCCACTTTGTTGAGATTACCGCCTACTCAGACGATGACGCGTATATGATCTTCGAAACAATGAACGACCGTGGGCTTTCTCTCACTCCTACGGACATGCTAAAGGGCTACTTACTTGCACACATTACAGATGTTGAGCAACGCAACTCAGCCAGCCGAGCGTGGAAGAACAGGATTAGGGCCCTGTCGGAGCTTGGAAAGGATGAGGATGCTGACGGAATAAAGTCGTGGCTGCGTAGTCAGCATGCCGAAAGCATTCGAGAACGCAAGCGAGGGGCGGCCCCGCGCGATTTCGACCTAATCGGCACGGAGTTTCATCGGTGGGTGCGTGAACATGAGGAATCGTTAGGCCTCAAGTCGAGTAGCGACTTCGCGAAAATTATCGAACGTGACTTCGCTTTTTATGGTTATTGGTATGAACGTCTACGCCTAGCTGGAGAGACACTTACTCAAGGCCTTCAGTATATCCACTACAATGCCCGGCAGAATTTCACCCTGCAATATGCGGTCTTGCTCGCGCCGCTTCAAATCGGCGATTCGGAAGATGTTATACAAAGGAAAATGCGAGTCGCGGCTGCTTATCTTGATATCATGATTCATCGCCGGATCTGGAATTGGCGTGCAATTGACTACTCGACAATGCAATATGCGATGTTTGTTATTATGCGCGAGATTCGTGGCCGAAGCGCCGGCGAGGTCGCAACTCTGTTGCGCAAACGGCTTGATGACGAGCAAGAAACGTTCTCCGGCAATGACCACTTTCGGCTACACGGCATGAACAGGCGACAAATCCATCATATTCTAGCTAGGATAACTGATTACGTAGAAACCAGCTCAGGCCAGCAATCACGTTATGTTGAATACGTCCAGCGGGGGAAAAATAGCTATGAAGTAGAGCATATTCTGGCGGACCATCCAGATCGGTACAAAGAAGAGTTTGGCCATCCCGCTGATTTTGCTGAGCATCGTAACCGTATTGGGGCTTTGCTCCTTTTGCCTAAGAGTTTCAACGCCAGCTATGGCGATCTAACCTATGAGGATAAGCTTCCTCATTACAACACCCAGAACTTGCTTGCGCGTTCGCTTCATCCGCAGTGTTATGACCGCAACCCCGGATTTCTGCACTTCATGCAGGATAGCGGCTTGCCGTTCAAGGCGTATCCCCAGTTTAATAAGGCCGAGATAGAGGAGCGTAGTAAGCTTTATCGCATGCTTGCTGAGCGTATCTGGGACCCTGAGATTCTTATACGCGAAGCAGGTGCATGATTCCTGTCTTCAAGCCATACTCCGCTAATAAAGATTCGATACTATGGCGGGGCAAGGCCTATGAGCAGATCGGGGATAAAAGGCCGAGGCCCGTGAGAAGTGCCGTAAATTTCTCGACCCCTGGAAGGACGCCGACCCCGGAATTCCAGAGTGTCTGACGTCAGCGAAATTCGGACAGAAAGGGGACAGACATGCCGAACGGTGGGAGCGATTGTTGCGGGACGTGCTGGTTCAACGCTAAAAACAAAGTGGAAGCCGGGTATGGCTACGCCAAGGACTCCGAGCCGGATTTCTGCGCCATCCGGGGTATTGCGATCGGAGATGCGTTCTACACCTATTGCGCCAACCACCCGCACCGGAGCCCGGAGAGGAATCCCAAACCGGTTGGCCCCGTCTATACTGGCGACGACCAGGGGAACAGGACGGTATTGATCGCCTTGCCGGACACCCCGGAGAACCGGAAGAGCCACCTGGAGCTGCTCAGCCGGGTCGACGTGCGCGCGGCCGAAGAATACCCGCTGGGGCTACCGCTCTGCGCGGTGGTCATCGATCAGCTCGCGGAATGGGGAGAGGTCCGTGCTATTCCCGAGCTGGAGAGGATCAACGGGCTGCCATGGCCGAGGTACGATGATTTCGTGGATGGCGTGAGCTCCAAGGTGGTCGAGGGGGCGGCTGCGGCGCTAGAGAAGCTGAAGAGGATGAGGCCGGGGAAATAGGCACGGTAAGCTGAATTTCCATGGTCGCGGTAAACAGAAATCTCATGGGCAGGTAATGATCCCATGAGCCTCCAAACAAAGCATCGATGGACCTTCGCGCCGCGTTTTCGGAAGGGCGCCTTCGGATGGCGCTCCCAGCCGGCCATCCTCCGCATACGGGAAGCGCTTTCCGAGATCAAGAAGACAGCCCGGAAAGATCCCATCCTCGGGGCCGAAGGGGCGGTTTTATTCCTCGAGAGAATTTCCGCCGCCATCGCCAACGTGGATGGATCGTCGGGTGCGATCGGCGCGGCGGTCGAGGCCACGGTCGGCGCCTTGGTCCCGATCATCGCCGCGGCTCCGGCTGACGAGGCGTTGCGGGGAAAGTGGTTGGACCGCCTTTGGCAAGCCGTGGAGAGCGACGGCTATTCCTATGTCTATCAGCTTTCGGATCGATGGGGGGAACTGTGCGCTTCTCCGGAAACGGCCTCGCTCTGGGCCGATTCGTTCATCGACACGGTCCGGACGATCTGGGGCAGGGATCGGCCCAGGGGAGAATACTTCAAGGGGACCCCGGCCTGTTTGAGCGCTTTATACGCGGCCGGACGGTTCGAGGAAATCCTCGATTTGGTCGGCCTGGCCCCCTATAAGAGCTGGGATTACCGGAAATGGGGGGTAAAAGCTCATGTGGCGATGGGGGAGAAGACCGAAGCGCTCCAATTTGCCGAGGATTCCCTCGGCCTGAACGTGAATCCGTTCTTCATCGCCGAAGCATGTGAGGAGATCCTCCTTTCGACGGGCCGAACCGAGGAGGCTTACCGCGAATATGCCTTCGTCGCCAATCGAAAGCCGACATATCTGGCCACGTTTCGGGCCGTTGTCTCCAAATATCCGGATCGCGCTCCGAGCGACATCCTGCGGGACCTTGTCGCCTCCACACCGGGGGAGGAGGGTAAATGGTTTGCCGCGGCAAAATCGGCGGGTCTTTACGAAGAGGCCATCGAGCTGGCCAACCGCACGCCCTGCGATCCCAAGACCTTGACCCGGGCGGCGCGTGATCTGACGGCGACTGAACCGCGATTCGCCTTGGAAGCAGGGCTGGCGGCGCTCCGTTGGATCGCAGAGGGTTACGGATATGAAATAACCGGACTGGACGTCCGGGAAGCTCATGACCGGACGATGCGCGCCGCGGAAATCATCGGGTGCCGCGAAAACGCCCTAAACCGCATTCGTAAGCTGGCCGAGAAAAATTCGGACGGCGGTCGAATCCTGGCCGCGATCCTCCGGCAAGATCCGGGAGGGATACAGTAAGATCCTCCGGGGGATTTGTGGAGAGCCACATCGCCATAAGCAGGGCGTTTGGAGCGCTGAGGGTGGTCGTGCCCAGGCGGGAGGTGGAGAGGGATCCGGTCTTGAGGGGTATTGACAAAAAGTAGCCAGGGGGCTACAATTTAGCCGTGCTTGAAATCCGCAAGACTCACGAATTTGCTGAGTGGCTTGATGGATTAGGTGACGTTCGTGCGCGTGCTCGCATCCTGGTGCGTATAGAAAGACTTGCTGCCGGGAATCCAGGCGATGTTAAGGCCGTCGGCGGAGGAGTTTCCGAGCTGAGGATAGATTACGGACCCGGATATCGTGTGTATTACAAGAAACTCGGTAATAAACTGGTGATCTTATTGGCGGGCGGAGATAAAAGCACTCAAGAGAAGGATATTAAAATAGCCTTGCGTCTAGCAAGGAATCTATAGGAGATTAAGATGGCAAAAACAATCACGACTCGGTACGATGTTGCCGAACATCTTCGCACCCCTGAGGATATGGCCGCTTATCTTGAGGCCTGTCTTGAAGATGCTCGCGGTGATGCGGCCTTTATTGCCAAAGCCCTAGGCGATATTGCCCGGGCCAAAGGCATGTCAAGAGTGGCGCGCGATGCCGGTCTGTCCCGCGAAAGTCTATACAAAGCCCTCTCCGGGGAGCGAAGCCCGGGTTTCGATACGATCCTGAAGGTCATGAAAGCACTCGGCCTAAAGCTGAGCGCGGAAGCCCTCCCCCAAAGAGACTCATCGTCCAGACAGCAGCTTTGAGCCGGATAAATCGTGCAGGATCGAATCCCTGGCGCCCGGCAGCGAGGAGCTTTGATAAGGGCTTAGAGGGATGAACGCGGAACAGCGCTTCAAAGCCATCCTGGAACTAGCCCGGTTCAACGGCATCGAAGAGTATGACGGGGAAGCGCTTGTCGCGCCCGCGCACGAGATCTGCCGCCCGCACGAGGAGGCGATCGGCTGGCATAGGAAGCGGGTTTTCCGGGCGGCTTAGGGAAGCTAGAAACGGTAAGCTGAATTCCTAGGGTCATGGTAAACAGTTTTCCCATGGTTGCGGTAAACAGAAATCCCATGGGCAGGGAATGATTCCATGAGCCTCCAAACAAACCATCGATGGACCTTCGGGCCGCGTTTTCGGAAGGGCGCTTTCGGATGGCGCTCCCAGCCGGCGATCCTGCGCATCCGGGAAGCGCTTTCCGAGATCAAGAAGACGGCCCGGAAAAACCCGATCCTTAAAGGGCCTTCACCGGGCCCTTTAGGACATGTCCCCATCTTGAGCAAAACGTGTTTTCTCGGGGGGAAGTGATGTATAAAAGGCCTCAATTCGCAGCCCTTTTAATCAAGCGCCGCTGCTGAGCTTTGCGCTGACCAGGCGGTTGAGGCTGACGCCTTCCTCAGCGGCCTTCATAGCCAGCTCCCTGTGCACGTGGGGAGGGACTCTCACTAGGAACCTTCCGCTGAACGAGCGGTCGGCAAGCGGGGCGGGCGGTTCCTCCCCGTTGTTCCGCATGTCCTTGACCACGTCGGCGACGATTTTGCTGATCCCTCGGAGCGCCGCTTCCTGGCTCTTGGCCAGCCAACTCAGGCTGGGGAATTCGAGACAGAGGCCTACGTATTCCTTATCATCCTCGGACCAGGTGATCCTGTAAGTGTAGCGATCATCGTTAAGGCTCATTATCGCTCTCCAGCTTCTCTATCGCTGATAATACCTGCTTGACCTGGTATGCCTTGGCCATACCGTGGTCACTCTGGATATTGATCCTCGGATCGCCGATCCAGGGAGTTTTATAGATCCTATGGCTGCTCCCCGATTGCCTTGGGGGTCCGAAATATTGATCGCAGACCCTGCAAAGATCGGTGAAGCGCACATGGGTTGGGCTATCCTTCATCCTCCGGACGGCATCTTCAACTTTTCTCGTCATAATGATACTAATAATGATACTATTGTCAAGCCATTTGTTTGACAGGGTTACCGTCTCAATTCGAGCAGTCGAACACAGAGAATTTCACTATGTTCGACCTCGTGGTTGATGCCGTTGTAGCAGGGAGGCCGATGAAGCTTGTTGTTGAAGTCAAAACGCAAGCGGAGCCTCGTTTTGCCAGAATGGCGGCGCTGCAGCTCAAAAGCCGCGTTCAAACCATCGATGGACCTTCGGGCCGCGTTTAAGGACGGAATTCTCCAAGCAGTATGTAAGAATATATAACATACTATTGACAAGTAATCCAACATACTCGTACAATGGTCACAGGAGGAGAAACACATGGCCGACTTGGGATCACGCATCAGGCAATACCGCGAGAGCCGCGGCCTGAATCAGGAAGCCCTGGCCAAGCTGCTCGGAGTATCGCGGCCCACGTTGTCTCTGATCGAGACCGGCGAGCGAAAAGTCAGCGCCGACGAGATCAAGAGGCTCGGCGACATCTTCAACATTTCCGTTGACGCCTTCTTTGATGAGAGGAAGGATCCACACTTTGTCATCACGGAGGCGGGGGCCGAGTATAAAAAGGCGCAGAGCGAGATCCGGATCGACATCCCGCTGAAAAACATCGCCAAGTTCAAGGAAGTCTTCCTCTACATTCTCAACAAGGTCGGGGCCAAGCCGAACGTCGGCGAGACGGTGCTCTACAAGCTGCTGTATTTCATCGATTTCGACTATTACGAACAATACGAAGAGCAGCTCATCGGAGCGAGCTACAAGAAGAACAAGTTCGGGCCGACCCCCCTCGAATTCCGAAAAGTCGCCGAGACGATGATCGAGGCCGGAGAGTTGCGGAAGTTGCCCGATAAGTTTTTTAACTATCCTCAGACAAAGTACCTTCCGCTCCGAAGGCCGGACCTGTCCCGGCTGAGCGGCAGGGAGGTCGAGGTCATCGACCACGTCCTCGACAAGCTCTCCGACATGACCGCGGCCCAGATCAGCGAATATTCGCACAACGACGTCCCCTGGCTGAGCACGGATGAAGGCCGCGTCATTCTGTATGAGACTGTCTTCTACCGGACGCCCGCCTATGCGACGAGGTCGTATGATGCCGGCGTTTCGTGAAACGGGGCGGCTGCCCGAGTTTGAACGCGACCTCAAGAGACTCTGCAAGCGGTTCCGCACTCTCGAAGAAGACCTGACGACGCTGATGAGGGCACAGATCGCGCTCTATCACAAGCTCGAAATAGACAACAAGGGCATATTCCGGGTCACGGGCCTCCCGTTCGGCGAGCCCGAAATCTACAAGGTCAGGAAATTCGCTTGCCGGGCTCTCAAGGGACGCGGAGCGGACTCCGGGCTGCGCCTCATATACGCGCTCTTCAGGGAGGAGGACAAGGTCGAACTTGTCGAGATATATTTCAAGGGTGACAAGGAAAATGAGGACCGGACTCGTATCCTAAGGAATTACGCCAAGGGGGAAACAGGGGGGACATAGTCATGCCCGAATATTCGATCTCACAGCTCGGCAAATATGAACAGTGTGCGGTGAGCGGGCGTTCCGGGTCGTGCCGCTCGACGATGCCGGAAGATACGTCAGCACCGAGAAGCGAGATACCGTGACGCTGAAGGAAGAAGCCTAGTCCCTGAGAATCCCGTCCGGCCTCTTGCGTCTTTATCAAACAGAGGTAAAAAATAGCTTGCAAACTGTATCTGAATTGGGTACAATCGTACTCATTATGAGTACGCATTCACAAACCCAAGGACTTTTAGAAGCTTTGTTCGGGAAAACAAGGCGATCGATCTTAGCCCTGCTCTTCAGCCATACGAAGGAAACCTTCCATCTGAGGAAAATTCTCCGCTTGGCCGGCGTCTCGCCAGGGGCCGGCCAGAGGGAGCTTAAACGGCTATCGGATGCAGGTGTTATTCTTCGCGCGGTCAAGGAAAACCAGGTTCTTTTCCAGGCGAATCCCCGATGCCCGATCTTCGAAGAGCTGAAAAGCCTTATTACCAAGACGGCCGGCGTTGTCGATGTGCTCCGGGCAGCACTTGGACCGTTAGCCGGACGCATCTCCAGCGCTCTCTTGTATGGCTCCTTAGCCCGCGGCGGGGCTGGTGTGGAGAGCGACATCGACCTCCTCGTGGTCGGAGAAGTGAGTTTCGAGGATATCGTTGGAAATGTTGCCCGAGCTCAGGACCTCCTTAGGCGCGAGATCAATCCCATGGTCATGTCGCTCGAAGAATTCCATAGCCGGATGTCCAAGGGCGATCATTTGCTCGATTCTATTATGAAATCCTCGTTTGTGCCGGTGATAGGAGATCCGCGTGAGCTTGTCCGAGTGGCTCAAAAACGGTTGGCTCATTGAGCACAAAACAAGCCGCCAAGAGATTGAGCATCGGCTCTGGGGCGAGCTCGAAGAGGCGATCGAGAAAGGCTGGGCTATAGAATCAGGGAGAAAAAAGCGTGATATTCTCATACGTCTGAGTAATTATACTCAGCATCTTGAGTAAAACCTGTTTTCTCGGGGGGAAATGAAGTAAAAAAGGCCTCAGGGAGCAGGCTGATGACAATCGTGGAGCGGACATGAGGACTGAAGCCGATTGGGACAAAATAATACTTGACATATCGTGTATAAATAGGGAATAATAGCCCCTGTAAGTCATCCATACGTCAAGCAGCTCTGGCCAGAGCGTCAAGGCACTTGACGTGGAGCATCGATATGGGGAAAGAATTGCCCGCTAATCGCACGGAAAGCAAAGCGACGACGTCCGCCTTCTTTGCCATCCACCCTGTCTTCTCTCTCGGAGAAGCAACCTCCGCCTTGAACCCGTCGGGCGGACGCAAAGCGATGGTGGAACGGCTTAAGCACCATCTGGAGAAAGGCCGGTTGAAGATAGTGACGCGTGGGGTATACGCGGTCGTTCTGGCGGGCGCAAGCCCCGCGGAATTTCGTCCGGATCCGTTTTTGACTGCGGTAGCGGTCCGGGCGGACGCCGTTTTTTCCCACCACAGCGCGCTGGAGCTCTTGGGCGCGGCGCATTCTGTTTGGAATCAGGTGACTTTGTATACGGAGAAACGCCGGCGACCGCTTCATCTCGCGGGCACTGCGATCTGTTTTCTTGAATACCCGCGCGCTTTGACGAGGCCTTCAGTGGAGATCTTAGGCATCAGGAAAGTCGAGCTGCTTGGGAAGGTGCTCAGAGCCACTGGGCCGGAGCGAACGCTCACCGAAGGGTTTCGGCGTCCGGCTCTGGTCGGAGGCCTGGATGAGCTCGTGCAGTCGGCCGCAGGATACCCGGTGCTTGACTTGGAGCTTCTCGAAGAGGTCCTTCGCCGGTACGATATCGCCAACCTCTGGGCGGCGGCCGGCTGGTTTCTGGAGCGTTTCCAAAAGGCCTTCTACGTGCCCGATAATGTCCTCGAGCGCATGGAGCGGAGGAGGCCCCGTTCTCCTCAGTATCTTGAGAGGAACCTTCGGGGCGGATGGTTGGCCTCGCGTTGGAACCTGATTCTCCCGAATTCGCTGAAAACGCAAGGAGGAGTCGGTGAGCCTTAGCCTCGAATTCCTGGAGCGGAGCGCGGCCGAGACCGGCTTTCGGGTCTCATCCTTGGAAAAGGTCTCCCGGCTCGGCGAGCTGGCCGCGGATATCGGGCGGCATCCTTTTCTTGGAAGCGTATTGATCCTTAAGGGTGGCACGGCCCTCAACCTCTGTTTCGGGCCGCCGACGCGCCTTTCTGTTGACCTGGACTACAACTATGTCGGCCAAGCCGCGCGCGAGAAGATGCTTGGGGACCGGCCTCTCATGGAAACGGCCCTTGTGGAATTAGCGCGCAAGCGGCAATATCGCGTGCAAAAGTCCGCCGAAGCATTTGCCGGCCGCAAGTTCTACCTTAATTATCGGTCGGTTCTTGGGCCTGAGGAGAGAGTAGAAATCGACCTAAACTTCATCTTCCGCGTTCCTATTGCGGGCATAGAGTCAAGAGAGCTCTGGCAGCCCGGTGAGCTGGAGCGTCCTGTCGTGCGCATGGTCGGTCAGGAGGAGCTTTTCCTGGGCAAATTGCTGGCCCTCCTAGAACGGGGGGCGGCCCGTGATGTATGGGATGCAGCGCATCTGCCGGATAAAGCGGGCAGCCGATTGACGGCCGACCGGTTCAGAAAATTGTTCATTGCTCTTTCCGTTGTGCTCGAGCGTCCTTTGCCGACGTATAGTCGGGAGCGGCTCGAACGGCAGGTCACGGAGCAGACCTTTACGGAACAGGTGGTTCCGCTCCTGAACCTCAGAATCGATTTCAGCGCGCACAACCTCATCGATAGGGCTTGGGAGGTCGTGGGCAGGTTCCTCGCCTTGAGCGAAGAAGAAAGAGCATATATAGAATCCGCCGATCGAGGCGGTCTCAACTTGGAACTAATCTTTCCTGATGATCCGCGGGAGGCGGAGCGCATCGCAGGCCATCCGGCAATCCAGTGGAAGATGGCGAACGTGCGGGAGCATTTAGCCTGACCTATTCATAAACATTCATGACGGTGCCAAAATTGAGAGGAATCGAC
>CAZZCH010000094.1:0-12204 GCA_964652895.1 uncultured Eubacteriales bacterium | reverse complement strand
TGACTGTCAGTCATTTGACAGCAAATCGCTTTTAATGCTATAAAAAGCCCTTAAGGAATCGGATGATCAGGTCTATATTGCGCGACAAGGACAAGATTGTCCTGACCCTCGTCATCGAGAGCTACGTCCGCCACGGGCGACCGGTAAGTTCCGGGTCCATCTCCCAGACGAAACGGATTTCCGCCTCCCCGGCCACGCTCCGCAACATCATGGCTAAGCTCGAGGAGATGGGTTTCCTATCCCAGCCGCACAAGTCGGCCGGCCGGGTCCCGACCGACCGGGGCCTGCGTCATTACGTCGGGAGTCTTCTGGCCATGAAGGGCCTGCCCGAGGAGAGGGCCTCTCTGATCCAGGAGGAATTCCCCAGCCGGACGGCCGACTTCGATTCCCTCCTCATCCAGGCCTGCCGGATCCTGGCCGTTTCCTCGGACAACATGGGATTCGTTATTTCCCCGCATATCTTCCGCCTCCCGTTTGAACATCTGCGCTTCATCAAGATCTCCGACCGCAGGATCATGGTCATCCTCGTGACCCCCTTCCACATGGTCCTGACGGAAACCCTCGAGTCGTCGACGCCCCTGACCCAGGCCGAGCTCGACCGGGCGTCCCAGCACGTTAACCAGAATTATCGGGGAAAGACGATCCTTTCTGTTCACGACGCCCTGCTCCAAGAACTGCCGCATCATCGGGTCAAGTACGAGGACACGCTGAACAAGCTCCTCAACCTGCTCAAGGCTTCCATCGCCAAGGGGGAGGGGGAGAACCGGATATTCCTCCAAGGCACCTCCCGGCTCCTGGGCAAGGCCGAGCTCTTTAACATGGACAAGCTGCGGTCCCTGTTCGAAAACTTCGAGGAGAAAGCCGCCCTCGTCAAACTGCTCTCGGATTTCATCAGCCTCGATCGGGTCAAGGTCCTGATCGGCTCGGAGGTCAACTTTCCCAACGTCGAGGACTGCGCCCTCGTCCTTTCCCATTACGGCTACAGCAACCAGGTCCTGGGTTCCCTGGGTATCATCGGTCCGAAACGGATCCCCTACGAAAAGATCATCCCCCTCGTCGACCGCATGGCCAAGCGCCTGAGCCTGGCCATCACGGTCTTTGGCAGAGAGGTCAGCCTATGACGGACGAAAAAGACAAGCCCGGCGAAGAGATCGAGTTCATTCCCGAGACGCCGCCCGCGGAAGAGCCGCCCGGGAAGCCGACGCCTGCACTGGCCTTGGAGAAGGCGGAGAAAAGGGTGCCGGACGACAAAGCCGCCTCGCACGAGGGCTCCCGCCACCTCAAGGAAAAGCTGAAGAAAAAAGAGGCCGAGGCGAGACATCTCAAGAAGGAGCTGGACGAGCTCAAGGAGCAGCATCTGCGCAAACTCGCCGACTTCGAGAATCTGCGCAAGCGCTTCGAAAGGGAAAAAAGCGATTATTTGCAGTACGCCCTGAGCGAGCTTCTGCTCGAGCTGCTCGCCATTTCAGACAACTTCGAACGTGCCCTCAAGAGCGCCCCGCCGGAAACGGAAGGGAAGAACTTCCGCAATGGCGTCGAGCTCATCCACAGGATGTTCCAGAGCTTCCTCGTCAAGAACGGCGTCCAGCCGATCGTGCTCAAGGACCGGGCCTTCGATCCCAACCTCCATCACGCCATGTCCGTGGAGGAATCCGAGGACGTCCAGGAGCCGGAGATCGCGGAGGAGCTCCAGAAAGGCTACATGCACCACACGCGTCTCCTGCGTCCGACAATGGTCAAGGTCAAAGTTCCGAAGAAGGCGCAATAACGACATGGGACACGTCATCGGCATTGACCTCGGCACTACGTATTCCTGCATCGCCTGTCTCGAAGCCGGCAAGCCCGTCGTCATCCCTAACCTGGAAGGTCTGCCCACGACGCCGTCGGTCGTTTCCTTCACGGGTTCCGGGGAGCGTCTCGTCGGGACCCTGGCCATGCGCCAGGCCGTCACCAACCCCGCCAACACGTTCTCCGCGGTCAAGCGCCTCATCGGCCAGAAATTCCAATCCCCCGGCGTCCAGGAAGCCCAGAAAAGGCTTCCCTATAAGCTGAAGGAAGCCCCCAACGGCGACGTCCTCGTCGTCCTCGGCGCCAAGACCCTGAGCCCGCCTGAAATCTCCTCGATGGTCCTGGGTTACCTGAAGTCCTGCGCCGAATCCTTTTTCGGCGAACCGGTATCGGACGCCGTCATCACGGTGCCGGCCCATTTCGACGACCATCAGAGACAGGCGACCAAGGACGCGGCCACGATATGCGGGCTCGAGGTCCAACGGGTGATCAACGAGCCGACGGCCGCCGGGCTGGCCTATGGGCTCGACACTAAGAATATCGGCCTGGCCGCGGTCTACGATCTGGGCGGGGGGACGTTCGACATCACCATTCTCGAATTCAGCGACGGCGTCTTCCACGTCCTGGCTACCAACGGCGATTCCTACCTCGGCGGCGAGGATTTCGACAACCGCATACTCGAATGGGTGACCGAAGACTTTATGGCCGAGACGAAGATCGACCTCAGGGCCGACAAGCTCGCGCTCCAGCGTGTGAAAGAGGCCGCGGAAAAGGCCAAGAGAGAGCTATCGTTCGCCATGGAGACGGAGATCAACCTGCCCTTCATCTCCTCCGACAATAAGACCGGCTCGAAGCACATTCGCAAGCTGCTCAGCCGGAAGACCCTCGAAGCCATGACCGGCGACCTCGTCGAACGGACGATTCCGCGCATCGAGCAGGCCCTTACGGACGCCCGGCTGGGCCCCGGCCGGATCGACCACGTCATCCTTGTCGGCGGCCAGACCCGTATGCCCCTGGTCAAGCAGAGGGTCACGGAATTTTTCGGCAGGCCACCGGAGGAACAGGTCAATCCCGATGAGATCGTGGCCATGGGCGCGGCCATCCAGTCGGGGATCCTCGACGGCCGGGTCCGGGACCTCGTCCTCCTTCTCGACGTCACCCCGTTCACCCTGGGTATCGAGACCGAAAACGACGGCTACGAAATGGTCATAGAGAGGAACATGACCATCCCGACGCGCAAGGTCAAGGCCTTCACGACCGTGGAGCACAACCAGAGGAGGGTCCGCATCCATGTCCTGCAGGGCGAGGGGTTCCTGGCATCCATGAACAAATCGTTGGCCGTCTTCGAGCTCGTCGGGATCGAGCCCGCCCCGGCCGGGGTGCCTCAGATCGACGTCACCTTCGAGATCAACGCCGACGGCCTAGCCCGGGTTTCGGCCAAGGATAAAGAGACCGGCCTTGAACAGAAGATCGAAGTCAGGCCTTCCTCGGGCCTCCTGCCGGCGGAGGTCGAAGAGTTGCGGCGGCGGCAGAAGGGCCGGGATGTCGTCAAGCTGGGGACGAATGGTTAAGAAGGATTATTACCACGTCCTTGGCGTGGCTCGCGATGCCTCTGTCGAGGACATCAAAAAGGCCTACCGCCAGCTCGCCTTGAAGCACCATCCGGACCGCAATCCCGGCAGCAAGGAGGCCGAGGAGAGGTTCAAGGAAGCGTCGGAAGCCTATAGCGTCCTGGCCGACGACGGGAAAAGGTCCGCCTACGACCGCTTCGGGCACGAGGGCCTGCGCGGTGGGGGGTTCTCCGGCTTCGATTCCTCCGTTTTCGAGGACTTCGAAGACATCCTGGGGAATTTTTTCGGGTTTAGCTTCGGCGATTTCTTCGGCGGGCGGAGCGCCGGCCGAGGCGGCCGGCAGGGGGGCCGCGACCTGGCCCTGGAGGTCGAGATCGGCCTCGAAGAGGCCGCCGGCGGCGTGGAGAAGGAGATCAAATTGAACCGGGCGGAAACCTGTCCGGCCTGCCAGGGCTCAAAACGGAAGCCGGGGACCCGGGCGACGAAGTGCCCGACCTGCGGGGGCGCGGGACAGGTCCGTTCCCAACAGGGCTTCTTCACCCTGGCCCGAACCTGTCCGCGTTGTCGGGGCGTGGGAGAAGTCAACGTTTCGCCTTGCGAAACCTGCCAGGGGAAGGGCCACGTCAGGGAGAAACGCTCCCTGAAGGTCCGCATCCCGCCGGGCGTCGCGGACGGGTCGCGGCTACGGCTCGTCGGCGAAGGCGAAGCCGGCGAGGAAGGGATGCCGGCCGGGGACCTCTATGTCGTGACCCGGGTTCGTAAACATCCTTTCTTCGAACGGGAGGGGAACGACCTCGCCTGCGAGGTCACGGTGTCCTTCACTCAGGCGGCCCTGGGCGCGCAGGTCGAGATCCCCACTCTCGAGGGGAGCGAAATCCTCAGGGTCCCATCCGGGACCCAGCCGGGCGAGATCGTCCGCATCAAGGGCAAAGGCATCCAGGACATCTCGGGGCGCCGGAAGGGCGACCTTTTCGTCAGGATCCAGGTCCGGACGCCCGAAAACCTGACCAAAGACCAAAAGGCGCTGCTTACGAAACTGGCCGAAGTCCGGGGCGAGGACATCGAATCGGTCGACAAGAGCGTCATCCACCGGATGAAGAACATATTCCAGTGAGCCGGCGACAAGCGTGACCGCGAACCAATTTCACGTCCCCCGCGTGGCGCAGGATGCGTCGCTGATCGTCCATTTTTGGAACGCGTGACATGTTTCTCCAAGGGCAGAAAGTCGGGAAATACGAGATTATCCGATCCCTCGGCAGCGGCGGATTCGGCTCGGTCTATTTGGCGAAAGACACGTGGCTCGATATCAAGGTCGCTATCAAGGTCCCCCACAAGCAGTCCGCCGAACTCTACAAGCTCCTCAAGGAGCCGCGCCTCCAGGCTGCCCTCAGCCACTCGAACATCGTCCGGATGCTGGCCGCGGAGAAGGAGAAGAATGTCTTTTTCATGGTCATGGAATACATCAAAGGGCCGACCTTGGAGAAGATCCTGGAGAAGGAACGGATCCTGGGCACGGATCAGGCCATTGACTTCATCAAGCAGATCTCCTACGGCGTCGATCACGCCCACAAGGCCAAGATCATCCACCGCGACCTCCGGCCCTCGAACATCATCGTCTCCGAGGACGGGACCGCCAAGATCACCGATTTCGGGACATCGGCCTGGCTCAACGTGGTGCCCTACGCTTCGACGCGGATCGGTTCCCCGCCGTACATGGCGCCCGAGCAGTTCATGGGTAAGGCCGGCTACGCCGCCGACATCTATTCCTTGGGTTGCATCTTCTACGAGATGATCATCGGCCGGCCGCCGATCTTCGACCCGGATCCGTTCAAGATCCTGGAGATGGCCCAGCAAGGCAAGATCACGCCGCCGAGGATCAAGAACAGCCGCATCCCCAAGGAGATCGACGCCATCATCATGCGGGCCCTGGCGCCGAAGGTCGAGGACAGATACCAGAGCGCTTCCGAGGTCATCCGCGACCTGTCCCTCTTCAAGGGCAAGACTCCAAAGACCTCGGAAATCGACGACATCATGCTCCGGATCAAGGCCCGGGAGCAGAAAACGACCGCTCTCTGTTGGAACTGCCGACGGCCCCTCCCTCCCAAGTCCCGCAGCTGTCCTCACTGCGGAGAGAGCGTCTAATTCCCCTCTGGAGGCGATTGACTTAGGCCTCGGGGATGAGATAACATGAGGCCTTCGTGACCAGAGGACGATGAAGGAGCGGCCAATGAGCCCATTCACCGAAAACGGGATCGTCTGGATGAACGGCAGGCTGGTCGCCTGGAAAGACGCGACGATCCACATCGCCTCCCATGCCATCCATTATGGGAGCTCGATCTTCGAGGGATTACGGGCTTATGACACGCCTCGCGGGACGGCCCTCTTCCGCCTCCAGGACCACACCCGGCGACTCTACAATTCGGCCAAGATCTACCGGATGGAGATCCCGTTTTCCCAGGACGAGTTCAACCGGGCCATCATCGAGACCGTCCGGGCCAACGGTCTGAAATCCTGCTACGTTCGGCCGATCGTCTACCGGGGGTACAACAGCCTGGGTGTCAATCCCTTTCCCAACCCCGTCGACTGCGCCGTCCTCGTCTGGGAGTGGGGCAAGTACCTCGGCCCGGAGGCCATGGAGAGCGGCGTTGACGTCTGCGTGTCCTCCTGGTGGCGGATCGCCCCGAACACGTTCCCGGCCCTGGCCAAGGCCGGCGCCAACTACATGAACTCCCAGCTCATCAAGATGGAGGCCCTGCTCGACGGTTATGAAGAAGGCATCGCCCTGAACATCCGGGGCCACATCAGCGAGGGAAGCGGCGAGAACCTCTTTCTTGTCAAGGACGGGACCGTCCTGACGCCGCCGTTGTCCTCCTCCATCCTGCCGGGGATCACCCGGGATTCGGTCATGAAGCTGTTCCAGGAAATGGGCGTACGCTGCGTCGAGGAGACCATTCCCCGCGAGCTGCTCTATATCGCCGACGAGGTCTTTTTCACGGGCTCCGCGGCCGAGGTCACGCCCATCCGGGCGATCGACAAGATCGTCATCGGGAACGGCAAGCGGGGACCCGTGACCGAGAAGGTCCAGAAGGCCTTCTTCGACGTCATCGAAGGAAAGCGGGAAGACGTCCATCAATGGCTGACTTTAGTCTGAAAAACCTTGCGAGGAGGCCCTCATGGTCATCGATGAATTCCTGAAAATCGCGATCGAACGGGACGCGTCGGACCTTCACTTCAAGGCCGGGAACAATCCTATGATCCGGGTCCACGGGACGCTCACGCCCCTGACCGGATTCCCCCGGCTGACGGCTCCCGACTGCGAGGAGTTGGCGAACCAATTGATGACCGAGTTCCAGAGGAAGCGTCTTCAGGAGGACCTCGACATCGACCTCGCCTATAGCCTACCCGGCTTCGGACGGTTCCGCGGCAGCATCTACTTCCAGAGGGGCTCGCTGGCCATCGCCCTGCGCATCATCCCTCTCGAGGTCAAGACGATCCGCCAGCTCCTCTTGCCCGAAGTCTTAGAGAAGATCGCCTTCTACCAGCGGGGCCTCGTCCTCGTGACCGGGACGACGGGGAGCGGCAAGACGACCACCCTGGCGGCCATGGTGGACTTCATCAACACCTTCCGCCGGGAGAACATCATCACCATCGAAGACCCCATCGAGTACCTCCACAAAGACAAGAAAAGCACCATCAGCCAGCGGGAGGTCGGGATGGACGTCATGAGCTTCGCCCGAGGGCTGCGCGGCTGCCTCCGCGAGGATCCCGACGTCATCCTCGTCGGCGAAATGCGCGACCTGGACACGATCGAAACGGCGCTCCACGCCGCGGAAACGGGCCACCTGGTCCTGAGCACTCTCCACACTCTCGACGCCCCCGAAAGCATCAACCGGATCATCTCCGTCTTCTCCCCCTACCACCAGCGCCAGGTCCGGCTTCAGCTGGCCAGCATCCTCAAGGGCATCATCTCGATGCGCCTGGTTCCCCGGATGGACGGTCAGGGCCGGGTGCCCGCCGTCGAGGCCATGGTCGCGACCCCCTACATCCAGGAGTGCATCGCCGAAAAGGACAAGACCATGTTGATCCGCGACGCCATCGCGGCGGGCGTTTCCCAATACGGCATGCAGACGTTCGACCAGTCGATCTACCAGCTCTACCGCGACGGCTACATCTCCTTCGAGCAGGGCATGAAGTACTCTTCCAACCCGGACAACTTCAAGCTACGCATCATGGGCATCCAGTCGACCATCGACATAGCCACAGAGGAGATGGAGAAGGGGATGAGCAAGGTCGACCGGGCCGAGGGGGGGCAGGAAGAAGACCATAAATGACGGCTCAGCGCGTCCGCGAAACATTTCTCCAATATTTCGCTGACCGGGGCCACAAGATCGTCGGAAGTTCGCCCCTCCTGCCGAAGGATGACCCGACCATCCTGTTCGCCAACGCCGGGATGAACCAGTTCAAGAACCTCTTCCTGGGGCTCGAGACGCGCGGCTACAAGAGGGCCGCCACGGTCCAGAAGTGCATGCGGGTCAGCGGCAAGCACAACGACCTCGAGACCGTCGGCCGGACGGCCAAGCACCACACTTTCTTCGAGATGCTCGGGAACTTTTCTTTCGGCGATTACTTCAAGCGGGAGGCCGTCAGCTACGCCTGGGAGCTCGTGACCGGGGTCTTCGGCCTGCCCAAGGACCGGCTGTACGCGACGGTCTACCTCGACGACGATGAAGCGTTCCGGATCTGGGCGGATGAGGTCGGTGTCCCGAAAAAAAAGATCTTCCGCTACGGGAAGAAGGACAATTTCTGGGCCATGGGCGATACCGGCCCCTGCGGCCCGTGTTCCGAGCTCCACTACGACCTGGGCGAGGACATCGAGCCGGGCGATCCCTTCGCCCTGATCGAGAAAGGGAGCGACCGTTTCCTCGAGCTCTGGAACCTCGTCTTCATGGAGTTCGACCAGGACGAAAACGGAGTCCTGCGGCCGCTGCCGTCACCGTCGATCGACACGGGCATGGGTCTCGAACGCATGACCGCGGTCGTCCAGGGCAAGCGCAGCAATTTTGACACCGACTTGTTCATGCCCCTCATCGAGAGCGTGAGCGAGCTGGCGAAGAGGGAATACCCGGCCGGGGACGAGGGGGACGTTTCGGTCAGGGTCATCGCCGACCACATCCGGGCCGTGACCTTCCTCGTCGGCGACGGCGTCACTCCGGCCAACGACGGTCGGGGCTACGTCCTGCGCCGCCTCATCCGCAGGGCCTATCGGCAGGGGAACCTCATCGGCATCGACAGGCCCTTCCTCTACGGACTGGTCGGCCGTGTCGGCGACATCATGAAAGACGCCTATCCGGAGCTCCTGGCCTCGGTCGAATACATCTCGAAGGTCTGTCTTTCCGAGGAGGAACGGTTTTCGTTCACCCTCTCGTCGGGCCTGCGCTATTTCGACCAGGTCGTCCGGGAGACCCGGGACCAGGGCGGCGCGGTCCTCCCCGGGGACAGTGTCTTCAAGCTCTACGACACCTTCGGCTTTCCCCTCGACCTCTCGCAGGAACTGGCCCGCGAAAAGGCCATGTCGGTCGATGAGCCCGGGTTCGGCCGGGAGCTCGAGGAGCAAAAACGAAGAGCCCGGCTCTCCTGGAAGGGCGAGGCCAAGCGGAAGGAGAAGCTGGCCTACGAGGTGTTCAAGGACCTCAAGGTCCGCTCCCGGGTCCATGAAGCCGGGGAAATCGCGGACATCCGCGTGAGCGGCCTGCTCAAGGACGGCCGCAGGGCCGAAGTCCTCCGGGCCGGCGAGACCGGCGAAGTCATCCTCGAAGAAACGCCGTTCTACGCCGAGGCGGGAGGCCAGGTCGGAGACAGCGGGTCGCTCAAGGGGGCACGGTTCTCGGCCATCGTCGAGAACGCCTATATGATCACGCCCGAGATCATCGCCCACGGCGTCAAGGTCCTTTCCGGAGAGGTGCGCGAAGGTGATCGCGCCGACGCCGCGGCCGACCTCATCCGCCGGCAGGCGATCTCGAACAACCACACGGCAACGCACCTCCTCCACGCGGCCCTCCGGCAGGTCTTGGGCGACCACGTCAAGCAGGCCGGCTCGCTCGTCGCGCCGACGCGCCTGCGCTTCGATTTCACCCACTTCGCCGCCCTTTCGCGGGACGAGGTCAGGCGGGTCGAGGAGATCGTCAACGAAAAGATCCGGGCCGACATCTCCCTCAAGACCCGGACGACCAGCCTGGAGGAAGGGATCCGCGAAGGGGCCATGGCGATTTTCGAAGAAAAGTACGGCGAATCCGTGCGGGTCGTCGGGATCGGCGATTTCAGTAAGGAGCTCTGCGGCGGCGTCCACGTCCACGCGACAGGCGAGATCGGGATGTTCAAGATCGTGTCCGAAACGAGCGTCGCCTCCGGCATGCGTCGCATCGAGGCCGTCACCGGGGCAGGGGCCTATCACTTCGTTCGGGAGCTCGAAGACCTCATCTCCGGCCTAGAGAAGGATTTGGGCGTCTCGCGGAAGGACCTTCCGACGAGGGTCGAAAAGATCCTGGCCCGGGTCGAAGAGCTGGAACGGGAAAACAAGGCACTTAATAAGAAAGTGCTGACGGCATCCATTGACGGCAAGTTCTCAACGGTCAAGCCCACCGTCGTCAAGACAAAGACCGTCAAGGAGATCTCTATCCACGTTCAACGATTGGACGGCCTAACCATCGCCGAACTCCGCGATATGGCCGATTCGATCAAACAGAAAATGGCGAGCGGCGTCGTGGTCCTGGGCTCCGCCGGTTCCGAAAAGGCCTTCGTCGTCGTGTCCGTGACCAAGGATCTGACGGGCCGTATCCAGGCCGGCGCGCTCATCAAGGAGATCGCTCCGATCATTGGCGGAGGAGGGGGGGGCCGGCCCGATTTTGCCCAGTCCGGCGGGCCACGCACCGGCGAACTCGACAAGGCCCTCGAGCTCGTCCCGGCCCTTGTCGAACGCCTGGCCGCCTGACCCCCTGAAATCACCCTTGGCGGGGATTGCCAAACGGATCGCTTTTTGCCATGATAAGACCATAAGGGACATGAAGACTATCAAAAAGGGCTTCGCGGCGTTGCTCCTCCTGGCCCTTGCGCCCGGCGTCTTCTCGGCCACCGCTGCCGACCTGCGCAAGCTCTACGATCCGGTCATCAAGAAGGTGGCCGGGAAATACAAGATCGACCCGGCGCTCGTCCACATCATCATCCGGGCCGAATCGAACTACGACAGCTTCGCCATTTCGGACAAGGGGGCCATGGGCTTGATGCAGCTGATGCCCGCGACGGCCAAGCAGTACGGAGTGGCCAACGTTTTCGACTCGGCCCAGAATATCGAAGGCGGCATCCGCTACCTCGGGGATTTAGTCAAACTCTACGACGGCCAGACCCGGCTCGTCCTCGCGGCCTACAACGCGGGTCAAGAGGCGGTCAGGAAGTACAAGGGCATCCCGCCCTATCCGGAGACAAAAGCTTACATCGCCGGGATCATGCGGACGTACAAGAAGCCTTCCGTCCGGACAAGCAATCCCGTCTACGGAGGTTACGACGCCTCCGGCAAGTACCTCGTGACCACGGACCCGAGCCTCATCCGGGTCAAGAAAGATTGAGGGCCGCCGGTCAGCGGGCGGGCTGGAGGTAACCCTTGATCAGCAGGTTCCGGGGGACGATCTCGAACGTCGCCGGGAGCCGGCCGAGCTGTTCCCCGTCGAGTTCGAGGAGAACGTCCTCGTCCCCCTCGGGCCAGGCTTCCACTTTGCTTCCCCGGACAAGGGTCACCTTCGGGTGGGAGAGGTGGCTGCCGTTCATGAGCTTCCAGCCGTGGCGGCAGAATTCGAGGAATTTGAAGCCCCTGACAAGAACGCTGTCGAAGAGGCCGTCGTCAAGCTCGGCCCCGGGCGCGACTTTCATGCCCTTGCCGAAGATCTTGCCGTTGGCCACGGCCCCGATGAGATACTCGCCTTCCGGCAGGTTTTTCCCGTCCACCCGGATCCTGACGCGCTTGTTCTTGTAATGGATCATCGTCGTGACCAGACAGCGGACATAAGACGAGGCCTTCCTCTGGAGACGCTGCTCGTTGACCCGGCGGACGACCTCTCCGCCCAGGCCGAAATCGGCGACGTTGAGGAAGAACCGTTCTTCCTCCCCGCCGGCGTTGGAACGGAAGCGGACCTTGCCCACGTCCATGAGCACGGACGGGGCTTCCGAGATCACCTTCAGGGCGTCTCTGAGACCCGCGGGGATATTCAGGCTCTTGGTCAGGTCGCAGCCGGAACCCGATGGGACGACCCCCAGGGTGGTTTCGGGGTTGATGATCTGCCGGTCCTCATAGAAACCGTTGGCGATCTCGTTCATGGTCCCGTCGCCGCCGACGCCGATGACGAGCTCCGTACCGTCCTTGATGGCCTGGCGGGTGATCTCCGTGGCGTGGAGGGGCTTCTCCGTGAACTCGAACTTGAATTCGCGGATGAAACCCTTCAAACCATCGCGGATCTCCCCCCATCGTTTCCGCGTCCGGCCCCGGTTCGATTCGGGGTTGATGATGACCTGTGTCTTAAGCCGCATCGGCGGGTCCTGGAGGCGGCGGCAATGGGGCCGCGGGCGGGGATGCCTGGGGGTTCTTGCGTCCGAAAAGCGAAACCCCGATGATCCCTCCGAGGACGCCCATCACGGTGAAGAGCGCAGCCGAGAAGAACAGACCCAGGAGGAACCAACCCGGCGTCAGGGGGTTCGAGCTGCCGTTGAGGAAGCCATCCAGGCTGGCGGGCATTTCCTGGCCGAACTCGGAAAATTTATCGATGATCCGCCGGGCCAGCGCCATATTATAAGGCTGAAG
>CAZZCH010000093.1:0-12208 GCA_964652895.1 uncultured Eubacteriales bacterium | reverse complement strand
AGGGCTTCACCGTCTCCGATGGAATGAAAGGAAAAAGGGCTTTCTGCGTCGGCGGGGGCCGGGGCATCGCCCCGATCTACTTCCTGGCCCGCGAGCTTGGCGCCCGCGGCGTTCAAGCGACCGTCTTCTACGGCGGGCGACGGCTCGCCGACATCCCCCTTCGCGACAAGTTCGAGAAGGCCGGGATCGAGCTCCTCTCGTCGACCGACGACGGCAGTTTCGGGTTCGGCGGCCTCGTCACCGAGCTCGTCAGCCGGGAGCTCGAGCGCACCAAGCCGGACATCATCTACGCTTGTGGCCCGGACGCGATGATGAAGGCGCTCGCCTCGCTTGCCGCGAAGCACCGTGTCCCGGCCGAGTTCTCCCTCGAATCCGTGATGGGTTGCGGCATCGGCGCCTGCTGGGGCTGTGTCCACCGCATCAAGAACGAGAGCGGGGACGGTTGGACGAAGATCTGCGAGGAGGGCCCCGTTTTCCCCGGGGAGCGCATCCTATGGCCATGACGAAGAAGAGCTTAGACCTCACGGCGGACCTGGGCTTCCTGAAGCTTCGCAATCCCGTCCTCGCCGCGAGCGGCACGTTCGGCTACGGCCTCGAATTCGAGCCCTACCTCGACCTGGAGAAGCTCGGGGGGTTCGTGGTCAAGGGCCTCTACTTCAAGCCGCGGGAGGGCAATCCCCCGCCGCGCCTCGTCGAAACCGCGAGCGGCCTCATCAACGCCATCGGCCTCCAGGGCGTCGGGGTCGAGGCCTTCTCGGAAAAGGTCCTGCCCAAGCTCCGCCGCCTGAAGACGGCGGTCATCGTCAACGTCTGCGGCGCGGACGACGACGAATACGCCGCGGTCGTCGGGTACCTCGATAAGCAGGAAGGGATCGCCGCCTACGAGCTCAACATCTCCTGCCCCAACGTCAAGACCGAAGGCCTCTGCCCGGCCCTGTCGCCCCGGACGACCTTCGACCTGGTGAAAAGGATCAAAGCCGCGAGCCGGCGCCCGCTCATCACCAAGCTCTCGCCGAACGTCACCAGCATCGTCGAGATCGCCATGGCGGCCGAGGAGGCCGGGACGGATGCGATCGCTCTCGTCAACACCTTCCTGGCCATGGCTATCGACCTTGAGACCCGCCGACCCAAGCTGGCCAACGTCTACGGCGGGCTGAGCGGGCCGGCCATCAAGCCCATCGCCCTACGCATGGTCCACCAGGTGGCCTCACGAGTCCATGTACCGGTCATCGGCATGGGCGGCATCATGACCGGCGCGGACGCCCTGGAGTTCCTCGTCGCCGGGGCGGCCGCCGTCGAGGTCGGGACGGCGAACTTCATCGACCCTGACGCCGCCCTCCGTATCGTGGCCGAGATCGAGAGCTGGTGCGAAGCGCACGGCGTCGCAGCGGTCAGCGAGGTCGTGGGCACGATCAAAACTTCCTGATAGGAAAGGACGTCGCCATGGACAACGCCAACCGCATCATCATTGCCCTGGACGTTCAGACCAAGGAAGAAGGAATAGCGCTCGTCAGCCGGCTCAAGGACGCCCGGACGTTCAAGGTCGGCCTGGAGCTCTTCACGGCCGAGGGCCCGGCCCTTTTCCGCAAGCTCAGGGCCCTGCGCAAGGACATCTTCCTCGACCTCAAGCTCCACGACATCCCCAATACCGTGGCCGGGGCGGTCCGGTCTGCCTTCAAGCACGGCGTCCAGATGATGACCATCCACACGTCGGGCGGCCGGGAGATGATGGCCAAGGCCGCCGAAGCGGCCCGGTCCGCCGCCGGGGCCGGCAAGGGACCCAAGCCCTTGCTCCTGGGGGTCACGGTTCTGACCAGCCTCAAGGGTGCCGATCTCGAAGAAGTGGGGATGGGTACGGACGTGTCCTCCCAGGTCCTCCGCCTGGCCGGGCTGGCCAAGGCCGCGGGCATGGACGGTGTCGTCTGCTCACCCCAGGAGATCGAGGTCCTACGGAAAGAGTACGGACGGGAACTTCTCATCGTGACGCCGGGGATCAGGCCCGTCTGGGCGGCGGCCCAGGACCAGAAGAGGATCATGACGCCGGCCGAGGCCGTGGCCAAAGGCGCGGATTATCTCGTCGTCGGACGCCCCGTCACCGGAGCGCCCGACCCTAACGAAGCTTTCCTCAGGATCGTCGAAGAACTCGATCAGAGCCGGCCGTAGCGGACGGCGAAGATCCCTCCGAGGATCAGCGAAAAGACCACATAGAGGACGATCACGACGACAATGCTGACGCCCATGTAGCTCATGACCTTGTCCTTGGGCGTCTCCATCATCGGCGTGTCGAAACCCAGGTAAAGGACATAAAGGCCGTACAGACCGGCCAGAATGCCCAGGATCCAGAGGCCGGGAATGATGTAGAGGATTCCGGCCACCCAGCCCGGGGTCATGCTGTAGACGGAGAGCTTGAGGGCGGAGGTCATGTTCTTGGCCGAGCCGAAGTTCGGAGCCAGTTCGTTGATGATCAGGGCGAAGAGATAGACGGTGGCCAGGGCGAAAATGTAGTAGACGATGGCGTTGCCGAGGGCCCGCCCGATGGACCACCTGTAGAGCCCGACGACGGGCAAGCGGCTTCCGACCAGGATGTTCCCGAGGAATTGAGCGCCGGCCGGGATGGCGGCCAGGATCATGGCATAAGACGTGAAAAGGCCGGAGACGGTCGAGGGTTCGGCCTTGATCTTGACCCATTCCTCTTTCGGTTTGAGGATGATCGACTGGACTCTCTGAACGATATCCATGGGGCCTCCTTACTGAAGTTAGACCAACTATATCTCCTTCCCAAGAAGGGTGTCAACCCCGTTCCTGGGAAGACCGCGGCCCCGGTCTTCCCAGGAACGGGGCTGGGAAGCCCTGCCCCAGTCGCCGTTATCGAAGGAGCCGACGCGGGGAGCAGGTCGCGACAGGGGGGAAGTGGAGGCGCGGGTCGGACTCGAACCGACGAATAAAGGTTTTGCAGACCTCTCCCTTAGCCACTTGGGTACCGCGCCAGGTTCGTCATGAGGACTGAGTCGGTGCTTGGAGCGGGCGATGGGACTTGAACCCACGACCTTCTGCATGGCAAGCAGACGTTCTACCACTGAACTACGCCCGCCCGCTCACCCCGCCCTCAAGGGCGGGACAGCACGCCTTAAACTAGCAGAATCGCCCGGGCCTGTCAATCGCGCCTCTCGCCCAAAAAACGGTTGCGAGCGGAGGGACAGCGATGGCACCACCCGGGCTGTGATGGGGGCCATCCAGAGCCCCCGTAGCGGAGGGGCGGCAGGGAGCGGATTCTGAATAATCCCTGGCCGACCGCCGGGACTGGTTCCCGGGGGCCGGCGGATATGGGTGGTCACCGTCACAGCCAAAAGGGTGGCGTCGCACAGCTGATGCAAATGCGCGTCAAGAGTTTGGGACCCGCGGGCTTTAGCGGGTGACGTTGATCTGGACTTCGCTGCCGATGTCGACGGTGTCGCGGGCGCCGAGGATCTTGATCGTCGACGTCGCGCCGCGGACGTCGATGACGATGGCGCTGGCGATGGCCTCCCGCGGCAGGTCCGGCCGGGCGGTATAGAAGACGTTGAGCTGGTCGCCGATCTGGATGCACTGCTGGCGGCCCATGTCGATCAGGGCCCACTGGCCGGTGCCGGCGATGTGGAAGTCGTTTTCGATATAGACGATCTTGCCGTGCTTGCCGGCGTTCGGGTCCATGTCCCCGAAGCCCATGTCCTTGCCTATCTCGGCGGCCTCCTGCTCGAAGGGGATCAGGAAATCGCCGATCTGGATCGTGCCGCAGCCCTTTTCGACCTTGGCCGTGGCCATCTTGTCCTCGAGGCGGACGACCCGGGCCCGGCCGTGCCGTTCCATCACGGTGCCGAGCTTGGCGACCTTCGCCCGGAGGCCGACGGTCAGGAAGAGCTGGCCGATCTCCAGGCCGTCTGCGGCCCCCTTGTTGATATAGATGACATCGCCGTCGCTGAAGACGGACTTTTCGTTCATGCGCTCGGCGCCGATGATCTGGATGTCCGGCAGCAATTTCCCGACCTCATACATATAGAAGGAGCAATTGAGGTCCGATTCCTGGATCAGCTGGTAGGTGTCGTCGTAGATCTTCGCTCTCTTGATCTGGTTCTCCTGGTTCTCCTGGGCGAACGGCCGCCCCGGAACGATCAGGGTCAGACTGGCGAAAACGAGAACCACGAAGCCCAAACGGAGTAATGATTTTCTGCTCATGGTCACACCTCTCGGCCGATGGAATTCCACCCGGCGGTATTATAGAGGCCTAATCGCGCGGCTGTCAACACATAGTTAGCGGCTTTCTCGGACATTAGACATTTGACCGCGATTCGATTAAAATAATTCAAACCATAAGGTTAGTCGTGCCGAGGGCCTGAATGTCCAAAAAAATCGTGGTTTCCCTGATCTTCGGAGGCCGCTCGGCGGAACACGAGATCTCCCTGGTTTCGGCCGCCGCGATCCACAAGAACTTGGACAAGACCAAGTTCGAAGTACGGTCCATCTATATCACCCGGCAGGGCCTCTGGAGAGCCGTCGATGGGCCTTCGGACGATATCGGGATGCTCGAGACGGGCCGGACCTTCTCGTTCCTTCCCTGGGAAGAGAGGGAAATGGGAGGGCAAGAGGTGGCCGCGGACATATATTTCCCCATCCTCCATGGACCTTTCGGAGAGGACGGGACGATCCAGGGTCTCCTCGATATGGCCGGCGTCCCCTATGTCGGGGCCGGAGTCCTCGGCTCGGCCCTGGGCATGGACAAGTCGGCTACGAAATCGATCCTGCGCGATCAGGGCCTTCCCGTCGTCCCCTGCGTCGTCATCCGGGAAACGGACTGGAAAGCGGACCCCAACGCGCTCCTTCGCCGCGTCCGCCGGACGCTGCCCCTGCCGCTTTTCGTCAAGCCGTCCAATCTGGGATCGAGCGTCGGCATCAGCAAAGTCGCCGATTACGGCGGCGTCGCTCCCGCCCTCGCCACCGCCTTCCGCTACGGCACGACGGCCCTCGTCGAGAAGGGCATCCGCGGCCGCGAGCTCGAATTGAGCGTCCTCGGGAATGAAACACCCGAGGCCTCCCTCCCCGGGGAAGTCATCCCCTTTCGGGAGTTCTACGACTATAACGACAAGTACATCGACGGCCGAACGACGTTCGTCATTCCGGCCAAACTCGCGCCGCGAACGCTGGCCAGGATCCGGGCGCTCGGCATCGCCGCCTTCAGTGCCCTGGCCTGTTCCGGTATGGCCCGGGTGGACTTTTTCCTCGAGAAGGGGACGGACCGTCTCACGATCAACGAGATCAACACCATCCCGGGCTTCACCGAGATCAGCATGTACCCAAAGCTTTGGGCCGCCTCGGGCCTGCCGTTCCCCCGGCTCCTGGAGCGCCTCATTGAGCTCGGGTTCGAGCGGCACGGGAGCCGAAAAGCCTGCCTCGAAAGGGACCGCTGATGCGGGTCCTGGGGATAGACTATGGAGACCGCCACATCGGCCTCGCCCTGAGCGACCCGCTCCTCATCACGGCCCAGCCGCTGGGGACCTACGAGCTCACCGGGAGGGAAGACGCCGACCGGCAGTACTTCCGCGAACTCATCGCCAAACACGAAGTCGGGGAGATCGTCGTCGGCGACCCTCTCCGCATGGACGGCAGCTCCGGGACCCGGGCCGAGAAGACGCGCGTGTTCGCCGCCTGGCTGGGGAAGGCCGTCGGGAAGCCCATCGTCTTCATGGACGAACGGCTGACGACCCGGCAGGCCCTCAATGTCCTCCAGGACGAGAAGCTCCGGGGTAAGAAGAAAAAAGAGTGGGAGGACCAGATCGCGGCCGTCATCATCCTGTCGACCTACCTCGAGCAGAAGCGCGGTGCGAGGGATGTTCCTGAAGCCGATTAAGGCCCTTCTTTTGGCCGCCATTCTCATCATCCCCGCCTTCACAGGTTGGCTCGGCCGGGAGCTCGCGACGCCCGTCACGGGCGGATCCTCCCCCGTTTTCTTGGACCTCGAAAAAGGCCGGAGCGCCCGCGGCGTCGTCGACGGCCTTCGCGAGCGCGGCCTCGTCCGGAGCGCGCTCGCGCTCAGGCTGGCCTGTCGCCTCTTTTACCCCGAGGAGCAGTTCAAGGCCGGCGAATACAAGTTCTCCCCGCCCCTTAAGCCCAAGGACGTCCTGTTCCAAGTCTTCAGAGGCCGCATCCACCTCCAGCCCGTCATGATCCCCGAAGGCCTGGCCGGACGCGACATCGGAAAACTCCTCAGGCCCGGTGACGAGGAGGGACAGGCAGCCTTCCGGCGGGCCCTGCTCGACGTCGGCCTCATCGCCGACTGGGACAGCCGAGCGAAGGACCTCGAAGGCTATCTTTTCCCGGACACTTACCTTCTCCCCCGAAAAGCGACGGAGGCCGAGCTGGTCGCGGCCATGGTCGCCGAGTTCCGCGAGGTCTTCGACGAGGGCCACCGGCTGAGGGCGGCGGAGCTCGGCATGAGCGTCCGGGATGTCGTCACGTTGGCCTCACTCATTGAAGAAGAGACCGCCCTGCCCGAAGAACGGCCGCTCATTTCAGCCGTCTTTCACAACCGGTTGCGGTTTGGCATGAAGCTCGATTGCGATCCGACCGTCATCTACGCTCTCAAGCTCGAGAACAAGTACACCGGGCGTCTTCTCCTCCGCGATCTCAAGTTCCCCTCGCCCTACAATACGTATATTCACCCCGGCCTGCCGCCCGGCCCCATCTCCAATCCGGGCAAGCCGGCCATCGACGCCGCTCTGTATCCCGCGGCGGAGAAATACCTCTACTTCGTTCTCCAGGGCGACGGCAGCCATCGTTTCAGCCGGACCCTGGGCGAGCATCTCGACGCCGTCCGGAACTATCGAGGATTGAAAAAATAATGAAATTTGATATATTAGCTGACTCGATCCGCCTCGGAGACGCCGGCGTAAGGTTCGCTGGAAGGCTGTAAAGGACTTTTACGCGTCCCGCCGGGTTTTCTCGAGAATCGGAGAGCCCCGGCCATATAAGTTGGCACGAGAATTGCTCTCTAGGGAGGCGGAACGTTCTATTTCCAACAGGAGGAAAAATGAGAACCCTAAGAACAATCGCGGCCGGCTTCGCGCTTCTCTCCATCATTTGCATGCTCTCGGTTTCCGCACAGGCGGCGTACGGAATCCAAGGCAAAGGTCAAGAGATGAAGCCCCCGGCAAAAGCCTCGATGCCCAAAGAGGTCACGGCCCTGATCCAGGAAGGCCTGGCTACCCGGCAGGGGCGGCAGGATATCCCATTCAGCATATTCAAGCAGCTCATCCTCCCGGCCCAGGGCGGCAACCTCTACCCCGTCTTCTGCTTCGAAGCAAAAAACGGGGACCTCGGCTACGCGCCCTCGGCCTCCGGTTCGGGAGAAATGGAAACCACCCTCAACGTTTTCTTCCAGTTCTTCCAGACCGGCGACGCCGGGGCATTCAAGCCGTTTTTGGTTGGGAAGTCCCTGGCCGTTCTGAAGAGCGACGGCGCGGGCTATGATCCGGAAAAGGAAGATTGGTACTCGTTCGGCTTGGCCATGCCCGCGGGCCAATACACGCTGGCCATGGTGCTGACCACTCCCGACATGAAGAAAATGAGCGTCGCCTACTGCGACGTTTCGTTGCCCGCGGCCGAGACCTATAAGGCCGCCCTTTGGCCGACCGAGCTGCTGATCGTCAAGGCGTTGGATCAGGTCGAACCCGACCAGCGGCCCGTGATCCACCGCGGATATCTCACCTGGGGCGCCATGAAGGTCACCGCCAACTTGACGGGCAGCGCCGCTTCCGGCGAGAATCTTGAAGTCCTGTTCTTCGTCCTCGGCGCGGCGGTCAAGGACCCGGCCGCCGTCCGGCCGACGAACGACCTCGAGGTCAATTTCGAGGTCCAGGGTGAAGACGGCAAGGCGGCCATCAAGTGGGCCCCGGCGACCTATGAAGCCTACCTCGTCAACCAGACCCTGCCCCTCCTCCAGACCCTCCAAATCAAGGACGACAAGGGCGAGCGCTTCGAGAAGAGGCCCCTGCCCGCGGGGAAGTACGTCCTTATTGCCAACATCACGGACAAGGTTTCGGGGATGACGGGCCAGACCAAGATCGGTTTCGAGGTCAAGTAGCCACTCGAGATCTGAGCGAACGGGACTTTGATCTCGAAGAGCTTGCGGATCTTGGTGGCGGTCCCCTGCTTCCCCTGGATGATGGCATCGACGAAATTCGTGCCGGGTTTCAGGGAGACGCTGAACCGGAAGGGGATGGTCTTCAAGTCCGCGACCTCCTGGGTCGTGGACTCGAAGGTACGTTCCTCTTCCAGGGTCTTTTTATCGAGGCGGGGGCCTTCATAGATATAGAACTTGAAGCGCAGGTCGATCTGGAACTTGCCCGCGTCGTTTTCCTTGAAGTTGAGGAGCTTGGCCGGAAGGGTCACCTCGATCTCTTCGGCCGCCCGGTCGTACGTCAGGCCGAAGTTGACGACCTTCTTCAGGAAGACGTCGTTCGTCCCCACGTAGGTGCCTAGCTTGAGAATGTCGATGGCCCCGAAGAAGTCCCCGGTATAATCCCGGATCTTGTATTGGCCGTTCCCTTTTTCGTCGACGAACTCGATCCCCAGCATGTAGTTGTAGTAGATCCACCAGAGGATCGGCCCCCGGACGGTCGAGTCGCCGTGGGTGAAGGTTTCCTGGAACCTATCGGGCGGCCCCATGAAGATGTAGATACGGCCCCGGTCCGTGTTCCAGCCCGGCCCCCCTTCCGTCTTGAACCTCTTGGTGACATAGGCGACCCGGTTCTCGAACTCCGCCTTGAATTCATTGACGTCGTTATCGGGGGTGGGGTCCCGCTTGGCCCAGAAGTCTTCGATGAACTCCTTCCGGGATTCCGGATCCGGGAGGAGTTTGAAGATCTTGGCCTCCTCGCGCGTCATGATCAGGTTGGCCGTGTCGTAGAACTTCTTGCTTTCCGCGTCCAGGACCACCTTGGGGCCGCCGCAAGACGCCAGGAGCCCTAAGCCGGCCGTCAGGAAAAGGATAAGGACACCCGTTTTCTTGTTCATGGACTCCGCCTTCGCGGCGCCACGACGGGCCGCGTTATTTTTTCTTCAGATATTCGATGAACGCTTTGACCTGGGCCGCCCGGGGGGAATCCGGGTCGATCTTCAGATAGTCCTCGAAGGTCGCGATGGATTCCGCGTTCTTCTGGAGATTCAGATAGGTCAATCCCAGCTGGTACAGGGCGTCCGGAGATTCCTTCTGTTTTTCGACGGCCTTCAGATAAAATTTCAGGGCGTCTTCGAACTTGCTGTTGTTGTAATAACTCGTCCCCAAGTTGAAGAGGACGATGGGATCGTCGATCTTCTCGAACTCGACCTTCCCGTACCACTCCAGGGCCTTGGCGGAGTCGCCTCGGTTGGAATAGCAGTTGCCGACGGAGATGATGGCGTTGATATCGCCGGGGGCCTTCTCCAGGACCTTGAGATAGGCCTCCTCGGCCAGGTCATACTTCTCCTGGGAGAAGTAGCAGTTACCGATATTCCCGTAGATGATGTAGGCGTCGGGGTATTTGGCGATGATCTGCTGGTAGGAGGCCAGGGCGGCGTCGAATTTCTGCTGTTCGAAGTCCGCGTTGCCCTGGATGAGGAGGGCCTTGATCTCGTCCGTCAAGGCCAGGCCTTCGACCTTGACCATGATGGCGGTGACGTCCGGATTTTTCGCGGTTTCCTGGACATTGACGGTGATGTTCTGGGGCGCGTAGCCGATCTTTTCGAAAGTGATCGTCCACCCTCCGCTCCGGATCCAGGCACCCATCCACTTGCCGTTCTTGTCCGTTTTTACCTCGAAGCCCTGTTGGGCCCTCACGGAAAACAGCTTGACCGTGACGCCCTCGAGAGGCGCTCCTTTTTCGTCAAAGACAACACCGCCCTGGCGGGCTTTGCCCTTGTAATCCTGGGCCGAGCAAACGAGCGCGGCGACGAGCACGAGCGCCACGACGAGGACCGCTTTCTTCATCTCCGACCTCCAACGTTCAAACGTCTGGTTTTCCCGGCGGCGATCCGCTTTCGGGGCTTCCATATTATCATTTCTTAAGAAATTCGAGAAGCTGCTTGGCGATCCCGGCCTTCTCGTGATCGGGGGCGAGAGCCAGGAACTTCTCCAGGCTGGCACAGGCTTCAGCCGCCTTGTTCTGGCCGATGAGGATCGTGCCTATCTGGTAATATGCCTCGGCGTAGTCCGGCTTGAGTTCGACGGCCTTCTGGAAACGCGCCAGGGCCGCCTCGGATTCGCCGGTGTTGACGAGACAGACACCAAGATTGTATTGGGCGTCGGGGTCGTCGGGGCTCAGGGCGGCGGCCTTTTCATAAAAAGGCTTGGCCTCGGCGAACTGTTTGGCCATGCCCAGGGCCTCGCCGGTTTCCTTGTTGGCGCTGTAGCTCTCCGGATTGAGCTCGGCCGCCTTGCGGAACGAGGCCAAGGCCTCTTCGGGCTGGCCGGCTTTTTTTTGGGATAAGCCGAGATTGAGGCGATAACCCCAGTTCTCCGGGTCGAGCACGATGGCCTCTCCGTAAGCGGCAACGGCCTCGCTAAACTTCTGCACGGCGTAAAGCTTGTTACCCTTGAGGAACAGCTTGTCCGCCGCAGAGTAGGTTTTTTCGGCTTCGGCTTCGATGGATTTTAGGCTGATCTCGACGGATTCTTCGCCCGCGACGCCGACCTTGACCTCCTTTGACCCGGGCGCGAATCCGGCCTTCTTGACCGTAATAATGAAGTACCCGGGCAGTAATCCCACCTGAACGAACCGGCCTTCTTTGTCGGTCTTGCTTTCGTAACGGACGGTAGAAGTTTTCTGGGAGACGATCGCCACCTCGGCCTTCTCGACGGGGTTCCCTGATGAGTCCAAGACGCGTCCAGAGATCCGGCCCTGGAACTGGGCCAGGGCCGCGCCGGCGGCTAATAACACCGTCAGGACAACAAAGACTGATCGCTTGGACATTATCAATGACTCCTATTTTTTATCGATATGTTTTTTTATCTTCTCCTCCAGGGCCTTGATCGCAGGCTGGTCGGGAACGAGCGAAAGAGATTTCTGGAGAAGAGGCAGGGCGCGTTCCGGGCGGTCGAGGGCCAGGAGGCATTCGGCGGCCAGGTTCAGGACCGGGACTTCCGTGGCCTCGGCCATGAGTTTTTCCAGGTAGGACAGGGCCGAGTTCCAGTCCTTCAGCCCGGCGTAATCGAGGGCGATGACCCTGGCCGCCTCCCGGTCGGGAACACGCTCGTAGAGAGGGACGGCCTGGGCGAGGGATTCCCGGTAAAGGCCCAGACCGTAGAGCGATTGGGCGAGGAGGAGCCGGACGGCCGGATCGTCCCTGCCGGCAAGGACCCGCTCGAAGGCCTCCCGGGCCCGTCCGTAGTCGCCGGCAAGGAAATATTGCGAACCGAGGACCTTGAGGTGCTCGGCGCTGGGGAACGGCCCGTGCAGGCGGGCATAAACCCACGGGATGACCGGAACGACCTGGGAAAGGACGACGAAATTCTCCTTCTGCGCGAGGAGCGTCCGTCCGTCCGCGGACCGGGCCGAGATCTCCGCCCGGTAGTAGCCGGGCTTGACGTCCTTCAGAGGGATGGTTCCCGAAACGAGGAAGGCGGCCGGGTCGCCGGGGTCGGCGGCCACATCCGTGAGCGGGAAAGCCCCGACGCTCTGGTTCGTATCGAGCGAGATGATGTCGAGGACGAAAGACGGCAGTCCGCTCAGGCCGAGCTTGTCGAGATTCCAGGCCTGGACGAAGACTCCCAGCGTCGAAGCCGTGCTGAACTCGTTCCGGGCACTGACGATATACTGCCAGCCGCCGAAAACGAACGCCTTGAGGTTGTTTTTCTGGGCTTCGGGGACGGCCTCCCGGTCATGGAAGATGAGCGGAGCGCTGAGCCCGGCCTGGCCGGCCTCCGGTTCCGATGGAGTGACGACCCTCGTCTCGAAAGAGGAAAAGTCCTTGCCCGTCTTGTTCTTCAAGAGGAACAGGGCCCGATGCTCGCCGGGAACGAGGGCGAGAATGTCCTGGAAGGCGAAGCGCTGGCGTTCGTGGGCTTTGTATTGCTCGGCCGTGAGCTTGAGCGGGATCTCCTCGACCTTCTCAAAAATCGTCCCACCGCGGCCGTCCTCAAGCCGCAGGACGAGCTCGAAGCTGGCGTAGATGGAGCTGCCCTGCACTCCGAAATTCATCT
>CAZZCH010000092.1:0-12502 GCA_964652895.1 uncultured Eubacteriales bacterium | reverse complement strand
AGGTTATTTTCGATGGCAAGGCCACCACCGACCCGATTGCCCGAACTTCTTCCGAAACCAGGCGGTTGATCGATTCCATGACGATGTCGGGTTCGGCCCAGCCCTTGCGGTCCATGAGCTCTTTATAAGCCCTCCGGTAGAGAAGGACCGCTTCGACCCGCACGGCTCCGGCTTCAGGCGCAGCGAAAACATACTCGCTGACGTCCGGCTCGAAGGGCCTGAGCCGGGTATCCATCACGACTCGGGTCGGATTCCAGTAGGCGGCTGCCGGCGATATTTTCGTCCACGTTTCCTCGAGGAGCTTGACGAAGACTTTGCCGGGCCGTCCCGCATAACGCCCGTCCGCCGGGTCTCCGATGCCGCACCACTCCGGCAAGGTCGGGCCAGTCACGAGCTTAAGCTCCCGCCCCGTCTCGTCGACCGCTCTGACGATAAAAATCAAATGCCGCAACGGCGAATCCGTCGGGACATCGTGGCCCGCGAGGTCGTTGACGAGCTTCACATTGATCCGGATCCCGTCCGACGACCGCTCCGCATCCAAGCTCATGGTCACCGCGTTCTCGAGGAGCTTTTTATCGCGGGCCCCGGGCATTCTGTGGCTGAAAACGGTCTCTGGATCCCGTTCGAGCCCTCCTTTTTCAGGAAGGACAAAAAAATTCGCCCCCGAATTCGGCATGTGACAGTCCTGGCACGTTTTTCCGGTCTCGGCGTCGCTGTACGGGCTCCTCAGCCATTCACCGAAGGAATCGTAAACCTTCGTATCCCAGAACACCCCGAAATGGCAGGGGGCGCAGAGCTGGCTCTTCTTCTGTAACTCGGAATATGTGTCCTCGCCGGGAGCGATGTCGTCCAGCGGACCCGCGAAAAACTGGTGCCCTTCGAATGGCCTGCGGAATTCGAAGGAGAGAACGCCCGGCCTGTTCTCGAAGGGAAGTCCGGTGACCGGATCGAGCTTCACGTCCCAGATCTTGTGGCAGACGTCGCAGTTGACGCCCTCCGCTCCGACCCCGCTCACACGCGTGGGATCCGTATCGTAGGGAGCGCTCACCGCGGCCGCTGGGAGATGGCAGGCCGAGCAGTTTCCAGCGTGCTCTGGATAATCGAGCTTGTATCCGGGGCCGCGGTACGCTTCGTTCATTTCGGGCGCTAGGGGAAACGTTCCATAATCTTTCGTGTTCATATACCGCGTCAACGGGCTTCGGCGCCCCTCGAGATCGGTCCCGGAGTAAAGGGACAAGAAACGGGGGTTAACCGCAGATTGCGAGTGGGCATCTTCTATCCACTCGTCGACCGGGAGAGCCGGCCCGGGCCCGCCTTTCCCGCGGAAATGGCACTCGGCGCAGCCCTGGTTCTCCCCCGAACCGGGCGATCGACGCGAAGGCAGCCACGCGTAATCCGGGTTGTCCACCTCGCTGTGACGGTGAATGGTTAGTTCCAGGTCCCTTTGCCCGGGCAAGGCCTCGACCGGACCGCCGATGAAATACCCTTTCGCCCAGGCCGTAAGCTTGAGAGGCCCCTTGACAGAATCGGGGACGCTCAATTGAAAAGAGCCGTCGGACGAGGAAACCGTGCCGTGCTTCGTCGCCCGAATCCTGATGACAGCCCCAGGGACGACCCCCTCGTCATTCCGGACGACTCCTCCAACCGTCCTTTCCGGATTCGCCTCTTGGGCCGACGCCGGGGGCCATGAGCGGAAAAAAAATACGGCGAGGACGAGGACGCCAAAGACGGCTCCCCAAGCAGCCCCTCTCGAGCTAGCGCTTCGCTCGCGGGGAGCACGAGGGCGCGGAGGCAGAGAAGGTCTCGTCATTTCTTTTCGTATCGGAATACGCCCTCTCCCGTCGTGGCGACGTAAAGCACCCGGCCATCCGCGGAGATCTCGAGATCGACGACGGCCCTCGTGCTGAGGCCCTTGTTCGTCACCACCCACTGCTGCTCGATGGAGCTCCACCAGTAGACTCCCGACCGTTGGGTCCCCGCCCATACCGTTCTGTCCACTGGATCGACGGCGAGGGCCCAGACCATCTGGTTTTCGTTGATCCCGGCGGCCATCCTGTTCCAGGTTTTCCCGTCGTCCGAGGAACGAAAAACTCCGCCGTACTGGAGGCCCGCGTAGACGGTTCGCGGATCGACGGGGTCGATGGCCACCGAGCGGACGTCGCTGCTGGGGAAGGCCCCGATCATGGACCAGGCCTTGCCGCCGTCCGTCGTTTTGAACAGCCCTCCCTTGGCCGTCGCCGCGTAGACGACGTTGTGATTTTTGGGGTGGACGGCAAGGTCGTTGACGGCCTGCTTCGCCATAGAGGAATCGTTGGACTGAACCCAGGAGTCGGGAGCCCCGTTCCTGGCCGACTTGTAGACCCCGAACGCCGTCGGATGGTCGTTGAGTTTGCTGTTCAGCCTACAGGAGGCCCCATAAACGACATTGGGGGACGAAGGCGCGAAGACGATCCGCTTGAAGCCGTAGGCCTCGATAGGATCGCCCATGACGACCGGCAGTTGGAGCGCTTTCGCCCAGGTCTTCCCTCCGTCCATACTCCGGGCCACGACACCTCCCATTTCCTGTGAGGCGATGACGATGTTGCTGTTTGTGGGGTTGACGGCTACGGAGTAGCTCTCCGGGAACAAGGCCTGAGAAGAGGACATGCCCGCCCAAGAGGCCCCGGCGTTTTTCGTCTGAAAGAGCCCGCTCCTGGCGGCGGCGAAAACGACGTCGCTGTTTTTGGGATCGATGGCGATGTCGAACATCAGCGCGCCCGTATAGCCCTGGCTGGCCAGCTTCCACGTTCTCCCTCCGTCGGTCGATTTGACGTTGCCCCCTCCGTAGTTGTTGACGAAGAGGACGTTCGGGTCGTCCGGGTCGACGAGGATGTCTATGGGGAATCCGGCGAGGATCCCCGCCGGCCCCCAGGCCATCTTCCCTCCGCTCGCAAGCTGCCAGGACTTTCCGCCGTCCTTGCTGACGTAGAAATTCTGCCGGCCCCCGGCGTAGGCGATATTGGGATTGGAGGGAGCGAACTCCACGGAAGTGATGATGGCGTCCTGGAGGGTCTGGCCCCAGGTGTCTCCCCCGTTCTCCGTCCGGAACACGCCCCCCGTGTAATGGAGCTTTCCATCGACGCGGTAGGGAGATGCCGCGTTGTTGCCGCATCCGGCGAGGAGAACGTCGGGATTTTGAGGGTGCATCACGAGGCTTCCGACGTAGAGATCCGTAAGGCCCCGGCTGCGGCCGAGAACCTCCCAAGTCCGGCCGCCGCTTTTGCTCCTGAGGACGCCCACTCCTCCCCTCGCCTCGAAGGACTGCTGGAGGTTCTGGATGCCCGCCAGGGCTTTGCAGTTCGAGTTCCAGGCCTCCCGGTCGAAGATGCCGCAGGAGGCATAGACGACATTCGGGTTCTGAGGGTTGACGATCACGTAGCGGACGAGGTCGTTCCCCTCCCACAAGGCGCTCCAGGAGTTCCCCCCGTCGCGGGTGAGGTAGATCCGGCCTTTGACCTTGTTGAAGGCGAGGCCGTCCTGATCCGTTTGAATCTCGCCTTGGGCGAAGACAGTGTTGGAATCGCCGGGCATGATGGTGAAACCCCGGAAGACGAACCGTTGATTTACGGGAATGGGTAGATTGATCGTAAGATCAGTCCAGGTCGCCCCGGCGTCGGTGGACCTGTAGATCCCGTTGACGTCTTTGAGCCCGGCCCAGACGATGTTGGGGTCGTTGGGATCGACGGTCAGCGAAAAGACGGGGATCGCGTCCTGAGATTCGCCCGTCCTCGATTTGATGCCCACGTTCGAGGCGAACCAGTTCTCCCCCCCATCCACGCTCTTGTTGACCCCGCTGTAGTTGTCGGTGACGAACATGATCCTTTTCCCGCGCTGGCCGTTCGACAGATAACGGACGTCGTAGCCGAGACCTCCGATCGGCCCGCCGACCTTGACCCACTCGTTGAAAACCGATTTGAGCGAAAGATGGGGCATGAGCATCTTCAGGGCCTCGCTCGAAATCTCGACTGGAATGATGTCGACGGCCGGCGCGGCGATCTTGGCCTTCACTGAAGGTTGGGCATTGGTTTGAGCTTGGCGGGCCCCGCCGGCGCCTGTGGGCCTGGTGAAGATGACGCCGTTCGACCATTCCATCTCGACCACCCGCCCTGTTTCGTCCATCCCGGCGATGTGGCCCTCCGCCCGGCCCGAGCCGACTCCTCCGGACCACTCGACGACAATATGGTCGCCCTCGATGACTCCGGCGGCCTTCTCGTTCGTCCCCTTGACGGTCCAGGTGAATTCCCTCCCGTTCTGGGCAATCTCGTAGGTCCTTTTGACCGAGCTGTCCCAGGTCCCGGAAATGTCCGGACCGCCGGCGGCTTGTTCCCCCGCTCCTTCCCTGGGCCTCTCCTCGCGGCCCTCGACGCCGCGCTCGCCCGTGGGACGAACAGGCCGCTCCTCGAAGAGTTGCCGGCTGAAAAGCATCCCGTTCGACCACTCGATCACATTCACCCGCCCGCGCGGATCGGTTTCTATCAAGTGCCCCTCGACGGGCTGGCCCTCGAAAACAGTCGTCAAAATCCACCCGGGAGGTTCCCCCGCGAAGCGGCCGAGAGACGTGGCTCCGGAAGTCTTGTACACGATCCGGAAATCCCCGCCCGTTTGATGGACGGTCAGCTGGTGGTCACGGTTGCTGAACCAGTCTCCGGAAACGTCCGGGAATCCGCCCGGTCGGCGTTCCTGGAACTCTTGGGCGGCCGGTTCGCGTCCTTCCCGAACCGGCGGCTGCCGATCCACTTTTTGCCCCTGCTCGCCGCCTTGGTCCCGGAAAAAAACGACCTTGTTCGACCATTCGATCCGGAGCGCCCGGCCGCTTCCGTCAACGTTGACGACCCTCCCTGTGGCGGACTGACGCTGCCCACCCGCCTGCCACGCCGCCGTGAGCCGGTTTCCGTCAATGGTCCCGGAGGCCGTCTGGTTGAGCTTCTCCACACGCCAGGTGAACCGGCTCCCCTGGACTTCGATGACGTAGATCTGGCCGATGCTGCTTCTCCAGACGCCGGAAATGTCGGGCCGGCGCTCCTGGACGGATGAATGGATGGATATGACGACAGCGCCCGCTAAAAGCGCGGACAGGAAAACTCTGGAAAGCCTCATCTCACTCCTCCTTGCCGGATTCCAGCGCCCGATAATCGCCGCTGTCCCTCTCATATCCTCTGCCCATTTGAAATAATCTTGTTATCGTCAGCCCCATCGTTTGAATCCATTCAAAAGCCCCTCTGTCGATCCCGGCTCCGACAGGTCTCCGGGTTCCAAGGAAATCGTCAGGAGGCGCGTTCCGGGAGGATCCGCTGTCAATCGCCGGGCTTCCCGGGCGCAGCCTGAAGTCGTCGGCCTTCCGGTTCATGAAGAGCTGGGTTCCGGGATCCTCGATGACTAGAGAATGTCTGTCCTGACCGCTGGCCCGCGTCCACTCTCCCCCGGCCACCTGAGCCAGCGGAAACTCGGCCCGCTCCGGAGCAAACCGTTTCCTGGCCATGTCCACCTCCCTAGATCCAGCAGAATCTTATCACAGGGGCTGGATCCTTATGAAGGGGGCAGGTCAAACGCCCCCGCCGCGTGGAATATGAGGCCCATAGCTTTCGCCCTGGAATTTGGCCAAGAAGACATCGCGAATATGCTGCTCGATAAGGGGGCGGCCATTCCCGTCGAACCGGGACAGGAATCCTATCGGCTCTTCTTTTCGGCCTGTTCAAACGGATTCCCGAGGCTGGTCAATACGATGTTGGAGAAAGGATTCACAATAGGCGATGATCAATATGCTCGGGGCTTGCCCCATATGGCGGCGGCCGGAGGGTCTGCCACGATCGTAGAAAAGTTGATCCAGTTCGGATTCAAGATGGACAGGATGAATGAGCTAGGATGGACCCCCCTGCACGCGGCTTCGGAAAAGGGGAAACAGGGCTGCCGCTCCATCTCGGCGATCTCATGTCTTATCGGCGCGGAGGTTTCGGCCTGCAAAGGAAGATCAGCGCGGTGTAAATGAACACAAGGGCTGCGTTAACCAGAAGATACCCGCCGGACTTGATCACGGCAAATTGGTAAACCACGAAAAAGGCCACGACCGAGGCTCCCGTGATGAGGGCGGCGTCGATGATCGCTCGGTTCCTTTCGACATCCTTCTGGGCGAAAAAAAGCAGGATCACCCAACTCAGCTGGAAGATGCCGTACAGGCGGATGATGAAGCCGTTGTAACTCGCGAAACCCAGGGCGGGGAGCACGCGCTCTGGCACGATGGTCGATCCCAAAAAAGTGAGAAAAAACAAAACGACGCCGATCCGAAGAAGAATCGTCATACAGGCCGGCTTTGGTCGCATATCGCTTGTCCTCCCTTCCCCCCGGTCTGCTCTCGTTGTTCATAGCATTCGGGACTCTAAATGTCAACGGGCGTCTATGGGAAAATCCCAGCCAGAAGAAGGACGGCACCAGACCTGCGCGCAGGCGACGATACCGGACAGTTTCTGGGTCTCTCGGATCTCAATCTCGCCAATCCGGTTTGAAAGCCACGGGGGCTCGGAAGGACAATCAACAACCATCGATGCACCGTATGGCAGGGAAGCTCACTTGCCACGATCCGGGAGGATCCGTAAAATTGATTTGAAGGACGGAGCATGGCTGGCTCCTGATCGGAAGAGACGGTGCGCATTCCCACATGGCGATGACAGCGTGAAGACGTTAACTCGACAACAGGCCTTGGGGTGTCTGGAGAAGATGGCCAAGGCTTTTTTAGGATCTCCCGCTCTTGTTCCAGGTCGGGAATCTCCGGGCGGTACAACTCCTCCTCGGGCATAAGTCCGGAAGAACGACCGAGGTATATTCTCACTTGGCGGATAGGTGCCTGCAAACGGTCATAAACCAGCTCCCCAGCCCAGATTTGGTCACAAATTTGGTCACAACCGTTGTTTTGCCGGGGCGCGGGATCGTGCGGACCGAAACGCCTCTCAAGACTTTGCCTAGATTTCTTAATCCCCCCACCCCCTTGCGCAATCAAGGGGGAGACGCTCGGACGGCGTTTCCAGGCATACAAAGACGCGTCCCAAGACTCTGTTTCGATTTCCTAATCCCCCTTATCCCCCTTACACCATTAAGGGGGACATAAAAGGACCGCGTCTTTGACAGAGGAGTGGTGGGCGATAGAGGACTTGAACCTCTGACTTCTACCGTGTGAAGGTAGCACTCTACCGCTGAGTTAATCGCCCACGGCCCTCATTTTAACCGATTCGGCGACGATGTCAATTTCAGCGGCCGGCTTTCTTGCGGACGACCCGGCTCCGGCCGATGGTGCGGACGCCCACGGCCGTGAGCGGGCAACGCATCAGGAAGGCGATCGTCTTGTTCTTCCAGCCGGGGACGCAAATGGCGCCTCGGCCGAGCCGGCGCAGGGAGATGCGGACAACCTGCTCGGCCGTCATCCAGAGGAACTCGGGCACGATGCCCTGGTCGATGTTCGCGACTTCGTGGAATTCCGTATGGGTCATGCCCGGGCAGAGGGCCTGGATGAACACACCCTTGTGCTGGAGCTCGCCCTGGAGGTTCTCGGAAAACATCACCAGGAAAGCCTTGGTGCCGCTGTACATGGGGCCTGAGAAGGGGGAGAACGCGGCGATCGAGGCGAGGTTGATGATACCCCCGCGGCCGCGGGCCATCATTCCGGGCAGGGCGGCCCGGCATAGCCGGACGGTCGCGGCGACATGGACCTGGACCATATTCAGGTGGTGACCGGCTTCCCGCTCCCAGAAGGAACCCGGTCCGCCGCCGAAGCCGGCGTTGTTGACGAGGAGGTCGAAAGTCGCGTCATCGGCGATGCGGCGCGCGACACGCTCGACGCCTTCGGAAGTCGCCAGGTCGGCCTGGAGAATTTCGGCCGCGACGCCGTGCTTTTCCCGGAGCTCGCGGGCCAGATCTTCGAGCCGGTCCAGGCGCCTGGCGACGAGGATGAGGTTCGTTCCTGCCGCGGCCAGTTGGCGGGCGTATTCCGCTCCCATGCCGGCCGAGGCGCCGGTGATCAAGGCGGTCCGATAGGGGATCTTGGACATGGCTTCCTCCGGCCGCCAGTCTACGGGAAACGGCAGCGCATTTCAATTGACATCCGTCCCTTTTCCCCATAATAATAAGGGCAATGGCCATCACCCGCTGTCCCTATTGCCACGCCATCATCGACGAAAACGTCAAGTACTGTAACAACTGCGGAACGCAGCTGCTCTTCGCCGACGACGAAGGCGCCGATGAGGAGATCCCGGGCGAGAAGATCATCGACGCGGATACCGAAGAGAAGGACTACACGATCGAGGAGCCCGAGGGCGAATCCAAGCCCAAGGAGGACCCGGATCTCGACGAGGAGATCGAAGAAGAGACCGAGGATCTGGCCCTCGACAAGCTCGTCGCGGAAGAAGCTGGAGAGGAAGACGGGGACGAGGACGAAGCGGACAACCTCACGGAAGAGGTTATCCTCGTCGACGAGATCAAGGCGGCCGAAGCGGGCGGCAAGGGCGAGCCCGAGGAACCCGAAGAAAAAGAAGAGACGGCCGAGCTGAAGAGCGCGGATAAGGGAAAGGCTGAGGACGAGGAAGAGGAAGAAGAAGACGAAGAACTGGAAGAGGATAAAGAAATAGCGGAAGCGGATGAGGAAAAAGAGCCCGCGGAAAACAAAGAAGCCGTAACCCCGGCGATCCCCGCTCTGGAGGAACACCCGGCCGAAAAGCCCGAAGAGCCGCCTGCCGCGTCCGAAGAGGAAGAGCCTGTCATCGAATACATCACTGATGACCAGGACCGGGACAAGGTCGAGGACTCCGAAGAAGCTGTGCCGCAGCCCGTCACCTTCGACACCCAGGAGCTCGAGGGGATCGGAAAGACCGTCGACCTGGGCAAAGAGAAGATCGACAAGTTCCTCGAGGTCCTGGCCGAAAAGGAGGCGGAAGTCGAGACTCCCCCGAAAGAGGCACGGGAGCCGACCGGAACGCTTCCCCCGTGGGCCAGCACGATGAAAGGCGCGCCCGTGTTCCCGGTCGAGACCGGGCCGATCGGAGCCTTTGACCCAGATGTCGCGGGCACCGCCGCGCAGACAGGTGATGAAGAGGTCGAGATCTTTCCCCGGCGGAAGGATTCGGACTCGACCATCGGACTTCCGGAGCGCGTGAGCCAGTCACCGCTTCCTTTCGAGCAGGGCGCCGCGGAAGTGGAGGAAGGGAAGGAAGAACCGGACGACGACGAGGCGCGGGAGAAAATATTCCCGACGGCCGGGCCCGTCCGGACGGAGAGGGAAGCCATCCGTCCCACCCGCGAAGCGGAGCGCCGCGAGGCCGAGGCCGAGGAGGCGGGCGAGGAACCGGCGTCGCGGCCGCCCTTCAGCTTCTCGATCTTCTTAAAATCCAAGGCGTTCGACGTCCTCTTCGTCGGGCTCTTCTGGCTCGTCGCCCTCTGGCTGGCCGCCAATTCCATGGACGCGACGCTTTTCGACATCCTGGGGTCGATGTCCGGCTCCATGCTTCTGCTTTACGCCGTTTTCGTCTTCATCTACTTTTTCCTCTTCAAATTCTTCCTCGGCGAGACGCTCGGCGACAGACTCTTCCGCGAACGGGAATAACAACCCTGAAAACCGTGATCAGCGCCTCGCGGCGCACGGACCTCGTTGCTTCGTTCCCGGACTGGCTGGCCGCCGCCCTCCGACTTCGGCGGGCCCGGGTCGCCGGTCCCTCCGGCCGCGTCCATGACGTCGATCTTTCCCCCGAAGCCGTGCACACGGTCGTCCTCTGGTCGAAGGATTTTTCTAACCTCCTCCATAACGCCCACGGCCTGAGGGACCTTCTCGGCGCCTACGACCAGATCTATCTCCATTTCACGATGACGGGCCTCGGCGGCACGCCGGTCGAGCCGGGAGCCCCGCCTCTCCCAAAGGCCCTGGCCCAGCTTGCCGGATGCGTCGCCTTCGCCGGTGACCCTTGGCGCGTATCGGTCAGGTTCGACCCAGTCCTTTTCTGGGAGGATGGGGGAGTCGTCCGTTCCAATCTCTCTTTTTTTCCCGAGGTCGCGGACGCGGCGGCCGGGGTGGGCATCCGGGACATCCGGACGAGCTTCGCCCAGTGGTATGGAAAGGCCAAACGCCGGGCCGCGGCCCGGGGCTTCCGGTTCACCGACCCGTCCGACGAAGAGAAGATCGCCCACGCGGCCGCCCTCGGCAAGGAGGCCGCGGCGCGAGGTCTCACCCTCCACGCCTGCTGCCAGCCCTTTCTCGCCGGGGTTCCCGGTCTCAAGCCCTCCGCCTGCATCGACGCGGACCTTCTCGAGTCGCTCCATCCCGGCCGGGAACCGGCCTCACGGCGCAAAGACCGGACCCAGCGGGCGGACTGCCTCTGCACGGAGTCTAAGGACATCGGGAGCTACACGCAGTCCTGCCAGCACAGTTGTCTTTACTGCTACGCAAACCCTACGATTTGACGGTCATCGCCAAAGTCGGGAGATGAACGTGAGATGAGGTGCAGTTAGATTCCCAGGCTCAGCCGTTCGGCCAGGGCGGGCGGGAGTTTCTCGTCGATGATCTTCCTCTTCGCTTCTTCGATATCGTAGTCGACGCGGCTGAACTTGACGATCTTGGCATCGGAGTCGTAGATGGCGAAGGCGGCCCGGGGGTTCCTGTCCCGCGGCTGGCCAACCGAGCCGGGATTGATGAGGTAGCGGACCCCTTTTTCGAGGCGGACTTCGTTCGAGTTCCCCTCGAGGAACGTGCCCTCGACGTTGCCGTCCTTCTCGGTGTAGACGAAGGGGAAGTGGGTGTGGCCGAAGAAACAGACGGGCGTCTGGATATAGGAGAAGGCCTCGGCCGCGTCGAACTCGCCGAAAATGTAATAGTCCTCGTCGAAGGGCGCTCCGTGGCAGATGGTAATGGAGTCCTGGATGACCTCCGGGCTCTGCTTCAGGCGAACGAGAAAATCGAGGTGCTTCCGGGTGATCGTCTTCTTGGTCCAGAAGATGGCCGAGGCGGCGATCGGATTGAAGGTCTGGACCGAATCGAGGCCCGAAACGGCCTTGTCGTGGTTGCCCCGGATGATGGACAGGGGCTTGAGGGTCAGGATCTTCTGGATGACCTCGTTCGGGGACGCGCCGTATCCGACGAGGTCGCCGAGGAAGACGTAATGATCCACCCGTTTCTTCTGGACGGCCTTGAGGACCGCGTGGAAGGCTTCGAGGTTGCCGTGGATGTCCGTGAATATCAGGTAGCGCATGGTCGTTCGTCCTTTTTTTGAACCGCTTCGTACAGCCGTCCGGCATCGTAGGAGCTTCGGACCAGTGGCCCGGAGACGACCTCCAGGAACCCGGCTCGGCGGGCGGCCGACGCGAACTCCTCGAATTCCTCCGGCGTGTAATATTTCGCGACCGGCGGGTGGGCCGCCGTCGGCTGGAGGTACTGGCCGATGGTCAGCAGGTCGCAGCCGGCGCGCCGCAGGTCGGCGAACGTCCGCAGGATGTCTTCCCCGCTCTCGCCGAGGCCGATCATCAGCCCGGACTTGGTCAAGGCGCCCCGCTTTTTGGCGGCCGCCAGGACATCCAGGGAGCGGCGGTAGTTCTCCTGGGGCCGGCGGATCTGCGGATAGAGGGCCTCGGTCGTCTCCAGGTTGTGGTTGAGGACGTCGGGAGCGGCCTCGAGAACGATCCCGAGGGCCGCCGAGTCCCCTCCGAAATCCGGGATGAGCGCCTCGACCCGGGTCCCCGGGTTCTTTGCGCGGATGGCCCGGATGACGGCCGCGAAATGGGCCGCCCCGCCGTCGGGGAGATCGTCCCTCGTCACCGACGTGATCACGGCGTACGCCAGCCCGAGCGAGGCGACCGCGGCGGCGACGCGGGCCGGCTCGTCCGGGTCGAGCGGCAGGGGGCGTCCCTTGGCCACGGCGCAGAAGGCGCAGTCCCGGGTGCACGTGTCGCCGAGGACGAGGAACGTCGCCGTTTTGCGTTCCCAGCAGGCACCGATGTTCGGACAGCGGGCGCTCTCGCAGATGGTGTGGAGATGTCCGGCCTTCAGGATCTCCGCGACACGGAAGAAGTTTCCGTGGGACGGAAGTCGGACCTTAAGCCAGACGGGTTTTTGTGTCGCCGTGGCTACCCCTCTCTCGCGATGGATGCGGCCCTTCGGTTACGTTGTTCTTACGGATCGGAAAGATGATTACCGTCAAAGAGATGAAAGTTTTCAGTACTCGATGTCGCGGTCTCTTTTGATGCGTCGTCTCATCCGCTTCCGCGCCTGGGCTTCCTTCATGCGCCGCTTTTCTCCGGGCTTGAAATAGACGGAGTGCTTCTTGATCTCCTTGATGATCGCTTCCTGCTGGACCTTGCGTTTGAACCGGCGCAGGGCGGATTCCAGGTTTTCACCTTCGTCAAGCTGTACAAATGCCAAAAACTTTCACCTCCTTACTGGGGAAAGTCCCGCATTTTTATACCGGATTGGGTCCGATAAGTCAAGCGGCTGCCTTTG
>CAZZCH010000091.1:0-12615 GCA_964652895.1 uncultured Eubacteriales bacterium | reverse complement strand
GGGTCTGGCGAACCCCGCAACGGCGCCCCGAGAGCTCGTCCGCTACCATTACCGTGTGACCATCAGCCAGACAGAATTCCTCAATCTGACGGTGCCTCTCGATGAGCCCCTGCCGGTCCCGCCGAACGGGGAAATCCTCATTGCCCTGCCGGTCAAGATCTCCTACGACCTGCTCCGCGCCGCCGTCGGTCCGGTCGAAGGCAAGGCCCTCTGCGACATCGTCGGGGACATGTTTTTCCAGAACGAACGGAAGAAAGAGCAGCGGGCCCCGTTCGCCTTCAGCGGGGAGTTCCCCATCTTCCTGGATCCCGAGATCGAGGTCCTTCCCCTCAAGGTCAACGACTTGACCGTGGGCGGGGCCGACGTCGTCTTCCGCCCCCGGTTCAGGAATCCTAACGGCTACGAGCTCCTCGTCGACAAGATCAGTTTCGCCCTTTTCTTCGGCGACCGGGAAGTCCTCTCCGGGCCGATCCCGGGGGACAAGAACCTTCCCCGGGCGGGGGAGAAGACGTTCTCCCTGCCCTTCCTCCTCGATTTCTTCGAGACGGGCGAGAAGATGCGGCAGGATTTCCAAAAAGACGAGATCCCCTGCCGCTTCACCGGCGAGATCGAGGTCATGTCGGTCTGGGGCCGGCTTCTCATCCGTTTCGAAAAGACCCAGGGCCTTCGCTTCGACAAGGCCTCTTGAAATACGGGCCGAAAAAAAGGGCCGTCCGAGAGGACGGCCCGAAAGCGTCGGAGGAGAGGTCTCAGAACCAGTAATTGAATCCGACGGTCAGCGCCAGCCCGCCGAGGTCGAAATCGTCGAATCCCTGGAACCATTCCTGCAACTTGGCCTTGGCCGAGTGGTAGCGGGCTTCGGCATCGAGGGTCGCCCGGAAGCCTATGGGGATCTGGATGCCGGCGAACGCGTGCCAACCGAAAGCGGTCCCTGACTCCCGGCCGTTCGTGAATACGACCGGGTAGATGTCGACGTCGCCCAATTCGGGGTCGGCATAGATCCAGGGGTCGGAAAAATCGATCGTCTCGCCGTAGATCCGGACGCCCCACAAATAGAGCCCGGCCCCGCCGCCGAAGAACGGGATGAGCCGCGTTTTGCGCCCCAGAGGGGTGATCTTGACGGAGAGCTGGAGCGGCGTGCTGTGAACACGGAAGGCGTGCTCGATGATGTCCCCGAGGTAGTATTCCGCCGGGAAAGCGAAATTCCCTTCATCGAGCTCGAATTGGCCGTACTCGGTGTAATAGCCCGGCACCTGCTTGCTGTAGGTATCGACGGAGATGGCCAGGCTGAGGTTCTTTCCCACAAAATATTCGTAGCCGACTCCGAAAATGGTCCCCCGGAATTTGTTCTTCGAGAAGCTCATCTGGTCGAATTCGATGGCCCAGAGGCTGTCGGGATGGGACGCGAGATAGGTATCGGACAGAGCGTGGGGCATGAAGTATCCCATCCGAAGGGAGAACGAATCGGAAAAAGCGAGCGAAGGCACGAGAAGGAGCAATCCAAGGGCGAATACGGTCAATTTTTTCATTTCTTTCCTCCTATACGCCCCTTAGTATAGCAAAAAATATGCCAGGTCGGCCGGATTCCTTTTCAGAGAGGGACCGCCACTCGGGTGTGCCTAAAACAGGTCAGGTGTCCTCTCGAACGGGCCGGCGAGGTCCCGGTCCAGGAAGACCAGGACCGGGACTGGGAAGCCCAGGGTTTGACTTTTGAACATGGGCGGGCTACCATCTCGACACCGGCCAGGACCGGTAGTCCACTTCCGCCGCGAAGGCTCGTCCCTTGACCCGGGAGGTCAGGCATGACCACAACCCGCATTCTGGGGCTCAGTCCGTCGGGGGAGAGCCCCGTTCCTCTCGGAGAGGTCGCTGCGGCGCTCCTCGAGGACGCTGTCGCCGCCTACCCGACGGAGACCTTCTATGCCCTTGGAGCCGCCGCTTTTTCGAAGCGGGCCGTGGAAAAGATCTACCGGCTGAAGAAACGGGAATCCGGAAAGCCGCTGCCGGTCGTCGCCTCCGACCTGGACATGGTCAAGGAAATCTCCGCCTCTCTCCCTCCATCGTTCCGGCTGCTGGCCGAGGAGTTCTGGCCCGGCCCCCTGACTCTTGTTCTCCCGGCCGCCGCCGGACTTCCGGAGTTCCTGCTCGGGCCCGGCCGGACGATCGCCGTCCGGATCCCGCCGCACTCCTGGCTGCGGGGGCTCGTCCGGGAGATCTGCCAGCCCTTGACGGCCACGAGCGCCAACCTGTCGGGCGAAAAAGAGCTGGCCGACCCGGCCGAAGTCATCGCCCTTTTTCGCGGCAGGATCGAGATCGTCGTCGATGGCGGTCCTTCGCCGGGCGGCGCCCCCTCGACGATCGTGGACTTGACCTCGCCCGAACCCCGGATCCTCAGGCTGGGGACGATCCCTGAAGTGCGGATCCGGGAGGTGCTCCGGTCCTGAGGCCGCTAACGAGCGCCTTTTTCGATCCCCCGCGCCGGTCTTACTTTACGACCGCGCCCGCATCGATATCCCGGTCGAAGAAGGGGATGAGGGCCTTGTTGTCCGGAGTGATGGCCGCGAGGAGCATGGCCTGGGACTCGATGCCGCGGATGACGGCGGGCTTGAGATTGACGATGACGATGAGCTTCCGGCCGACGAGCTCCTCGGGCGTGTAGGTTTCGGCGATCCCGGCCACCATCTGCCGCTTCTCCGTCCCGATGTCGATCTGGAGCTTGAGGATCTTCGTCGCTCCGGGGATGCGCTCGGCCGTCAGAATATGGGCGACCCGGAGGTCCATTCTCTTGAATTCGTCGTAGGTGATGATATCCATCGCTTCTTTTCCCTCCTTCGTCGGTTCCGGCCGGGGGTCCGGCGCGGCGAGAGGCGCGGCGGCGTCCTCTCCGAGAAAATCCTTCAAGGCGACCCTCGGGAAGAGCGCCTGCGGCATTCCGACCTTCCGGCCGGGGCCGAAGCCGTCGAACGCGATCCCTTCGTAAGAGACCTCCGAGGGTTTTTTCGCTTCGCCGAGGAAGCGCCAGATCTTCTCCGCCGACCCGGGCATGACGGGGAAGACGAGATAGCTCACGCCGCGAATGGCCGCCGCGGCCTGGAGCAGCACCCGGGCCAATCTCGGCCTCAGGGCCGGGTCCTTGGCCATGATCCAGGGCTCGTTATCCGCGAGATACTTGTTGACCTGGCCGATGTAAGCCCAGATCTCTTCGAGGGCCTTGTTGAGGGTGCAGGCGTCGTAGAGATCGAAAACCCGATCTTTGAGGCGCTCGAAATCGGCCCGGACTTTCAGGTCCGCGGCCGTCTCCTCGCCGGGGTCGATGATCCCGCCGTCGAAATAATTCCGGATCATGGTCAGCGTCCTCTGGACGAGGTTGCCGAGGTCGTTGGCCAGGTCGGAGTTGACCCGGTGCAGGAAACCCTCGTGGGAGAAGTTGCCGTCCTGGCCGATGGGGATCTCCCGGAGCAGGAAATAGCGCAGGGGGTCGGGGCCAAAGACCTTCAGGATGGTCTGGGGATCGAGGACGTTGCCTCGGGACTTGGACATCTTGGTGTCGTCCTTGAGCCACCAGCCGTGGCCGTAAACCGTCCTCGGCAAGGGGAAGCCCGAGGCCATGAGGAAGGCGGGCCAATAGACGGCGTGGAACCTGAGGATGTCCTTCCCGACGAGATGGATGTCGGCCGGCCAGAATTTCTTGAAGAGTTCCGGGTTCCAGTCGTAGCCGATGCCCGTGACGTAGTTGTGAAGGGCGTCAAACCATACGTAGATCGTGTGTTTGGGATCGCCCGGCACCGGGATGCCCCACTTGACCGTCGTCCGGGTGATGCTCAGGTCCTTGAGCCCACCGCGGACGAAACTCGTGATCTCATTGAGGCGGCTTTGAGGCCGGACGAATTCGGGGTGCTCGGCGTAGAGGGCGAGGAGCGGCCCCTGGTAGGCCGAAAGACGGAAGAAGTAGGTTTCTTCGGAGACGACGGAGGCTTTTTTTCCGCAGTCCGGGCAGGTCTTCGTCCCCTCCTCTTCAAGCGGCACGTCGTCGGGGAGGAAGCTTTCGTCGGAGACGCAGTACCAGCCCTTGTACTCGCCCTTATAAATGTCGCCCTTATCGACGAGCATCTGGAAGAGCTTCTGGACGCCCTTCTCGTGGAGGTCCATGGTCGTCCGGATGAAGAAGTCGTGCGAGATGTCGAGGGCTTTCCACAGGTCCTGGGCCCTTCCGACGACCGAGTCGGCCAGGGCCTTGGGGGTCAGGCCTTTCTCGGCGGCCGCTTTCTCGATCTTCTGGCCGTGTTCGTCGGTCCCGGTCAGGAAGAAGACGTCCTTCCCGGCCAGCTTCTGGAACCGGGCCAGGGCGTCGGCGATGATCGTCGTGTACGCGTGCCCGATGTGGGGCACGTCGTTGACGTAGTAGATCGGCGTCGTGATATAGAATGTTTTTTTAGAATTCTTTTCCAATGATCGGTCCTCCTCGGATGAGCATCATGGCCTCGGCCCGGGTCGCCGGATTCTTCCGGAACGAGCCGCGGACGGCCGAGGTCACGGTGATGGATTTCGGCTTTTTCGCCCCGCGCATGGACATGCACATGTGCTCAGCCTCGATGACCACCATGACGCCCAAGGGCTTGAGGTGCTCGTCGAGCAGGTCGGCGATCTGTTTCGTCAACCGCTCCTGAACCTGAAGCCGCCTGGACAGGGCCTCCACCACCCGGGCGATCTTGCTCAGACCGACGATCCGCCCGGACTTCGGTATATAGGCCACGTGGGCCACTCCCGCGAAGGGGAGAAGATGGTGCTCGCACATCGAGTAGAGGGGGATATTCTTGATGAGGACCATTTCGTCGTGCTTTTCGTCCTCGATGAGGCGGAGGTTCCGCGTCGCCTCGCGCTCAGTGCCGCCGAGGATGTCGGTGAGCATCCGGGCCACCCGGCGGGGCGTCGCCCGGATCCCCGGACGGCGGGGGTCCTCGCCCACGCCCTCGAGGACGAGCGTCACACCCTTTTCAATCTTCTTGATGTCCATCATGGTTCCTCCGCTCCTTCCGCTAGCGCTTCTTGACGAACTCGCTGACGGCCAGTTGGGCGATTTCCTTGAGCGGCCGCTTCGTTTTCCGGGCGACCTTGAGCAGGTCCTCGTATTCCGGCTGGACGTTGATCGTCCGGCCGCCGAGCGCGGCGACCTTGATGCCGACCTTCTCGCCGCCGATCCGGACGGTCCGAAACTCCCGCCCCAGGACGCGCCGCTCGACGGGGTAATAACGGACGCCGATCGACGTCGTTTCCCTGAAGACGGCCTCGATGAGAGCGTCCATTTTCTCGACGCCGGCGAGCAGGGTCAGCTTCGTGCCCAGGCGATTTTTCTTCATGACAATGGGGGAAAGGGTAGCGTCCATCGCGCCTTCCTGGAAAGCCCTTTCCAGGAAGTGGGCTAGCAGCTGAGGCGATGCGTCATCCATCGTCGCCTCGATGACATAGACGTGCCGGGCCTCATCGAAATTCCGGGCTTCGCCGTAAAACGCCCTCAGGACGTTCGGGATCTCGGGGAATTCCTTCGTCCCCGCGCCACAGCCGATCCTCTCGTAGACGAGTTCGGGGAGTTTGGTGAACCGCTTGGCCAGGGTCGAAATGATGGCCGCTCCCGTCGGCGTGACGAGCTCCGACTCGACCCAGGCCGAGTAGACCGGCGCGTTTTTCAAGAGCTCGGCCACGGCCGGGGGGGGGACGGAAAGGACGCCGTGCGACGTCTTGACCCACCCGGAGCCGACGTTGAGGGGTGAACAGAAAACATCGCCGATGCCCAGTTCGCCGAGGAGAAAGGCGGCTCCGACGACATCGACGAGGGCGTCGTCGGCTCCGGACTCGTGGAGATGGGCCTCATCGAATCTCCGGCCGTGGACCTTGGCCTCGGCCTCGAAGAGCCGCTTGAATATGGCGAGCGCCCTGTCCTTGACGGAGGCGGAGAATCGGGAGCGGCGGATGACGCGTTCGACGTCGGAGAAGGTCCGCTCGATGTCCTCGTGGCCTTTGACGCGGACGTCGACCTTGACCGCCCTGAAGCCGCCGCGGTGGACGCGCCGGACGGTGATCTCCACCGGCAGACGGAGCCCGGCCATCCTTTCCTTGAAGAGAGCGGCGTCGACGCCCAGGTCGAGGAGGGCGCCGAGGATCATGTCGCCGCTCAGCCCCGAAGAGCCGTCGAAATAGGCGTAATTCATGGTTTCGTCCTTTTCCTCAGCTGTCCGTCCAGCACGGGAAGGATCTCTCCGGCCCTGCCCTGGAAAAAAAAGTCGGCATGCGTTGAGAGCGGCGTCGGTTCGAGGTTGATCTCGACGATCTTGGCTCCGGCCCTGGCCGCGGCGTAGGGCAGCGAGGCGGCGGGGTGGACGATGGCCGACGTCCCGATGACGAACATGACTTGACAGGACTCGCTTAAACCGTAGGCCCTGTCGATGACGGCCGGGTCGAGCGATTCCCCGAACCAGACGATATGGGGCCGGAAGAGGGAGCCACAAGCCGGGCAGACGGGAGGAATGCGCGGCAGGGGATTCGCCCGGACCTCTTCGACAGTCCCTTCCCGGGTGCAGCGCAGTTTCCAGATGTTGCCGTGAAGTTCGACGACGTCGCGCGAGCCGGCCTTGGCGTGGAGGCCGTCGACGTTCTGAGTGATGACGGCCATCTCCCCGAACAGGCTTTCCCAGCCGGCGATGACCCGGTGTCCGGCGTTCGGCTCGACGGGCGCGATCAGGCCGCGCCGCCAGTCGTACCACTCCCAGACGAGTTTCGGGTCGCGCTCGAAGGCTTCGGGCGTGGCCAGGGTTTCGGCCCGATATTGCTTCCATAGTCCGTCCGGGCCACGAAAGGTGGGAACGCCGGACTCTGCGGAGATCCCCGCGCCCGTGAGCACGGCGACGCGGCTGGCCCGGGCAAGGATTTCCACGACCTCGGCGACATGATGTTCGTTCATGATGTCCGTTTCGCCCCTTAGAATATCGTTTTCCCCGGTAAAAAGCAAAAGCGCGGCCGTCCGGGGTTGACTTGGAGTTGGGGAAAAGGATATATCAGTCCGAGGAGGGTCCATGGCCAGGAAAAAAACGGAACGGAAGCCGCAAGCTTCCATTGGGATCCTGGGCGGCACGGGGCTCTATGAGATCGACGGGGTCAGGAATACCCGTGAGGTCCGGCTCCGGACGCCCTTCGGGGAGCCCTCCGATCCGTACGTCATCGGGACTCTCGAAGGCCGGCGGGTGGCTTTCCTGGCCCGGCACGGCCAGGGGCACCGGCTCCTCCCCGCCGAGGTCAACTACCGTGCTAACATATTCGGGTTCAAGAAGTTAGGCGTCGAGCGGATCATCTCGGTCAACTCTGTCGGCTCTCTCCGAAAAGAGATCCGGCCGCGTGACATCGTCCTCGCCGACCAGTTCTTCGACCGGACCCACCGGCCCAATACCTTCTTCGGCCAGGGGATCGTCGCCCATGTCAGCTTCGGCCGGCCGGTCTGCCCGGAGCTGGTCGAGGTCCTCTATAAAACCGCTGTCGGGCAGGGGATGAGGGCGCACCGCGGCGGCGCCTACATCTCGATCGACGGCCCGGCCTTCTCCAGCAAGGCCGAGTCGCTCGCCTACAGGTCTTGGGGAGCGGACGTCATCGGCATGACCAGCGCCACGGAGGCCAAGCTCTGCCGCGAGGCCGAGATCTGCTACGCGACGTTGAGCCTGGTTACGGACTACGACGTTTGGCACGAGACCGAGGAACCGGTCACCGTCGAGCTCATCCTCCAGAACCTGTCGCACAATATCGGCAACGCTAAAACCGTGATCAAGAAAGCGCTGGCGGCGCTCGGGGGCGAGGGCGTCCGCGCCTGCGACTGCGGGTCGTCCCTCCGGAACACCATCGTGACCGACTCGGCCCGTATCCCGGCCGCGACCCGGCGGAAGCTGGGGATCCTCGTCGACAAATACCTGCGTTAGGTTTGGGGAGCGTTCATGAGTCTTGCCATCGTCGGTTCGGTCGCCTTTGACACCATCCGGACGCCCTGGGGTTCGCGCGAGAGGATCGTCGGCGGATCGGGGACCTACTGTTCGCTCGCGGCGAGCTATTTCACCCGGCCCCGCATCGTCGGCGTCGTCGGCCGGGACTTCCCGCGAAAAACACTCGCTCTCCTCAAGTCCCGAGGGATCGATCTCCAAGGCCTGAAGATCAAGGCGGGAAAGACGTTCCATTGGGAAGGTCAATATGAAGAGGACCCCAACCGGCGGACGACCGTACGGACGGAACTCAACGTCTTCGCCGACTTTCGGCCGAAGATCCCCCCGCCCTACAGGGGCTCGCGCATCGTCTATCTGGCCAACCTCAACCCGGAACACCACGACTTTGTCCTGGCCCAGTTCCGCAAACCCGCCGTCTTGGCCATGGACACGATCCGGCTCTGGATCGACACGAAGAGGGAGGCCCTCCTCAAAGAACTCGGCCGGATCGACGTCTTCTTCGCCAACGACGAAGAGGCCCGGCTCATCACCGGAGAGATGAACCTCATCAAGGCCGGCAAGGCCCTTGTCGGGCTCGGACCGTCCCTCGTCCTCCTCAAGAAGGGGGAACACGGGGCGCTCGTCTTCGGCAGGGAATTCCTCTTCGGTGTCCTGGCCCATCCGTGCGAGCACGTCATCGATCCGACCGGGGCCGGCGACAGCTTCGCCGGAGGATTCCTCGGTTACCTCGACAAGTCGCCCGGGCTGGTTGGAAAGGACGTCCGTCGGGCGGCCGTCTACGGCAGCGTCATGGCCTCTTTCGCCATCGAGGATTTCGGGATTGGGCGGTTTCTGACCCTCGACCAAGGCCAGGTCGAGGGCCGATTCAGGCAATTCCGCAAGCTGTCGACGTTCTAGAATGCGTTTGGCCCCCGGCATCGCCGAGGGAGACCAGGGAGGGAAGAAATGGCTGACATCAAGGCGCCCATGGAGCCTTTCCGCATCAAGGTCGTGGAGCCCATTCGCCCGGTCGCGCGCCGGGAGCGTGAGGCCCTGCTCAGGCAATCCGGGTTCAACATTTTCGGCATCCCGGCCGAAAAAGTCACCATCGATCTTCTGACCGATTCGGGGACTTCGGCCATGAGCGACGACCAGTGGTCCGGCATCATGTCCGGGGACGAGTCCTACGCCGGAGCGAGAAATTTCTTCCATCTCGAAGATTCGGTCCGCTCGATCTTCGGCTTCCGCCACGTCATCCCCACCCACCAGGGGAGGGCGGCGGAGAGGATCCTCTTCGGTTCGGCCGTCAAGAAGGGTGACAGCGTTCCCAACAACATCCATTTCGACACCACCCGGGCCAATGTCGAGGTCCTCGGGGCGCGGGCCGAGGACCTGGTCGCCGCCGCGGCCTATGATCCCGATTCGGCCCAACTTTTCAAGGGCGACATGGACGTCGAAAGGCTCAAGAAGTTCATCGACAGGCACGGCGTCGAAAGGATCCCGCTGGTCATGATGACGGTCACCAACAACAGCGGCGGCGGACAGCCCGTCTCCTTGAAGAATATCAAGCAGGTGAGCGAGGTCTGCGCCCACCACGGCATCCCCTTCTTTTTCGACGCCTGCCGCTTCGCCGAGAACGCCTTCTTCATCAAGAAATGTGAGAAGGCCTACGCCAAAAAGAGCGTCCTCGAGATCGCCCAGGAGATGTTCTCCTATGCCGATGGGGCGACTATGAGCGGCAAAAAGGATGCCCTGGTCAATATCGGCGGTTTCATCACCCTCGATGACGACGGCCTGGCCGAGAAGATCAAGAACCTGCTGATCATCAGCGAAGGCTTCCCGACCTACGGCGGCCTGGCCGGGCGCGATCTGGAGGCCATGGCCCGGGGCCTCAAGGAAGGTCTCGACGAGGATTACTTGGAGCACCGGACCGCCCAGGTCGCCTACCTCGGGGGCCTTCTCGACCAGGCCGGAGTGCCTGTTTTCAAGCCATTCGGGGGCCACGCCGTCTACATTCTAGCCGACCGGTTCCTGCCCCATATCCCGCGCACGAAATATCCGGGTTGGGCCCTGACGGTCGCCCTCTACAGGGAGTTCGGGATCCGGGCGGTCGAGATCGGCGGGGTGATGTTCGGACAGAAGACGGGCAAGGGGAAACAGGAGGTCTATCCCGAGCTGGAGCTGGTCCGGCTGGCCATCCCGCGGCGGGTCTACACGGCCTCACACCTGCGGTTTGTCGCCGAGTCCCTGATCGAGCTCTACAAGGACCGCGACAAGGTCAGGGGCCTGCGCATCGTCCGCGAGTCACAGTTCCTGCGGCACTTCACGGCCCAGCTCGAAGAAATTTAGGAGACTCGACGCGGAGGTCGAGGCTGCCGATCCCGGCGTCGATATCGATTTCGATAACGGTGGCGCTTTTTCCGTAAGCCGCGTTGACGTAAGAGCCGCCCTGTTTGGTCAGGCCGCGGGTATCGACCGAGCCGATGCCTCCGTCCACCTTGACCCGGACGCCGACCTCGGAAGGCAGGATGATCTTGCCGCTGCCGACTCCGCCGTCGATCTTGACGTTGAAACTCTCCTGATGCGGGCCCCGGAGGTCGAGTGTCATCTCGCCGACGCCCATGTCGATCTCGACCCGCTCGAGCTTCAGGCCCCGGAGATCGATGTCGCTCTGCCCGGCGCCGAGGTCGATATCAAGGTCGATAGGCACGGCCGTGCTCAAATTGAGGTCCCAGCGATTACGGACCCAGCCGAAGGGAATGCTGTTACGGCGGGCGCGCCGGACCTGGAGGGTGCCCTTGTCGCCGAAGCGGCGATACTCGACGACCGGACGGTCCCTGTCCCGGCTATATTCGAACGAAGCTTCGAGGAGGGCCTCCTGGTCGGTGCCGCGGACCAGGAGCTCGCCGGCGTTCATGTGCAGGCCGACCTCGGCCCGCGTCGCTCCTTGAAGCGCGACCATCTGGGTGTCCTTCATGACCTCGCGGGGCTCGTCGCAGGCAGCGACGAGAGCGGCGAGAGCGAGGGTGATCAATCCAATTCTCATGCGGGAAAAGTTCATCGATAGGCCTCCTGGCATGCGTTTCCGTCCTATCCCTCTATACGAAGGAAACGGGCCCCGAGTTCCCTGCAATGTTCTCCGGCCGGCGGTTCAGAATGATCCTGGCTTGTGCCCGTTGTAGGCGCTGATGTCGAGGAAGCCGTGCCCGGACAGGTTGAAAAGAATGTTCGTCTCACGGCCGGTCTCTTTGGCCTTCAGGGCTTCTTCGATGGCCGCGGCGATGGCGTGGGAGGATTCCGGAGCAGGCAAGATCCCTTCGGTTTTCATGAACAGCACGGCCGCCTCGAAGACCGTCTTCTGATCGACGGCCCGGGGCTCGACGATGCCCATCGCCGCGAGATGGCTGACGAGGGGCGCCATGCCGTGGTAGCGGAGCCCACCGGCGTGGAGAGGCGGAGGCACGAATTCCATCCCCAGGGTGTACATGTACAGGAGAGGCGTCAGCCCGACGCTGTCCCCGAAGTCGTAGCGCAACTCGCCCCCGGTCAGGGAGGCACAGGCGTCCGGCTCGACGGCGATAAAGCGCGTGTTCCGGTTCCCGGCGAGGTTGTGGCGGACGAAGGGGAAAGCCAGCCCGGCGAAATTCGAGCCGCCGCCGACACAGCCGATGACCGTATCCGGGACCGCGTCCATCTCGGCCATCTGTTTTTCGGCCTCCAGCCCGATGACCGTCTGGTGCATGAGGACGCTGTCCAGGACCGAACCAAGGGCGTACTTGATGCCGGGATCCTTGAGCGTGATCTCCACGGCCTCGGAGATGGCGATCCCCAGACTGCCCGGGTGTTCGGGGTCCTTCTCGAAGAACTTCCGTCCGGCCTCGGTCGTCGGGCTCGGGCTCTCGAGCACGTTGCCGCCGAACAATTCTATAAGGACGCGCCTCCCCGGTTTCTGGCGGAAGCTCGACCGGACCATGAAGACCCTGGTTTCGATCCCGAAACGGGAGCCCGCATAGGCAAGCGCGGAGCCCCATTGGCCGGCCCCGGTCTCGGTCGCGAGGGTGGTCACTCCCTCCTCCGCGGCCAGGTAAGCCTGCATGATGGCCGTGTTCGTCTTGTGACTGCCGACCGGCCCGACGCCCTCGTACTTATAGAAAATGCGAGCCGGCGTGTCGAGGTATTTCCTGAGGGCCGTGGCCTCGATGAGCGGCGTCGGCCGGAAGACCGAGTAGGCCTCGAGCACGGGTCCGGGAATGGGGACCTCGCGGGCGGTACCTCCCTCCTGACGGATGAAGCCTTTCGGGAAAATGACTTCGAGGTCCTCCGGTTTGATGGGTTGCTTCGTCCCCGGGTGAAGGGGCGGCTTGGGCGGGGACGGCAGGTCGGCCTTGATGTTGTAAAAGGCCTTCGGCAGATAGTCCGTATTCCGAGATGCGAAACGCATGATGGTCAATGTCCTTTCACGACGGCTTTCCCGTCGCGTCCGATGGGTTCCTGGCCGAGGAGACACCTGCGGGAACCGCTTGGTACGCGCAGATGTCCCCGGGAAGGGGAATGGACGGGGGGACGGACTTATCGGGCGGGGGGGACCGCCCACCAGTTCCAGGACAGAAGGGAGGACAGCGCTTCGGCCGGGATGCGGAAATCGTTCAGGCTGTCCATG